>RPOO01000178.1 GCA_003857025.1 Methanothrix sp. | reverse complement strand
TTTGGCCAAAGAGCAATCAAATCAGTCACAAAAAAGTGATTAGGCCAAATTTTAATTTAATTTCAAATTTTGATTCAATTTTTTAAAATTCGCCAAAAATGCATTCTTATTTAGTTCAAGATCCGCTCTGATCGCGCTTCAGCATCTTCAAAAGCTCTTCCGATGAATACTGAGATAAAATGTCCAGCAGCTCCTCTGTATTTTCATAGAAAGCCTTGATGGCAGAAATGCGAGTATTTATTATGCTTATATCTTGAGGGTCTTCTCTGCCGTCTTGCAGGCTCCTCTCCGCTTCGCCGAGAGCCTTTAAGATGAGTTGGACCTCTTTTTTCAGGTTGCAAAGCAGTGCTTCCTTCAAGGAATCCGGATTGGTTATGGGAACATAGCGGTATCTTTTATCGCCAGGGGTCACGATTCTCTTGGCAAGCCCCTGGTTTTCCAGAAACGACATATTGGAGCTTACCGTGGACTTGCTGTAGCCGGTCATTGCGGTCAGTTCATCCAGCGAGATGGGCTCCCCGGTCAGGAGAAGCAGCCCTCTGAGCAATCCTGCTGCATCGCTATACCCGTTGTTCTTTGCCACTTCAATACAGGCATCGATGAGGTGTTGCCTGGCCTTGCCCGCGGGATCATCCCCGAACATGTTCGAATACAGCGTCGCAATCCTTAAATATGTTTTGATCAAATAGTTTGTTTGAAATCTACAGAACGATCAATTTTGAGGCTACGAAAAATGGAGGCGCTGGAGAAGGTTGGAGCTTGGATCGCCGACCATCCTGAGTTTATACTGCTTTTTGCCGCTCTCCTGACCATTGCTTCCGTTCACTATTCTCAAGAGATTGAGATGAATGTGGGAACCACCGCCTTCGTAAGCGAGGACTCCCGTCTCTACCAGGATTATAACTCCCTTTACGTGGAGCGCTTCGGCATCGATGCCATAGCCGTGGTGATCGAGGCGGACGATGTGGCAAGCCCGCAGGTTCTCAAGGCTATGGACCGGGTCGCCGGGCACATGAAGGAAGTAAACCATGTGCTGGGAATCCTCAGCATCTCAGAGATCGTGGCGGCAGCCGAGGAGCAGACAACGGGCAAGAGAATGATCCCGGACAGCCAGGAAGAGATCGATGCCATTCTCGAAAAGGTCGATCCTGCTCAACTCCAGGCCCTCATGCCGGACAGAAAGCACGCCCTGCTCGACATAGCCGTGCCCCTGCACGTGCAGGATTCAATCATCGACGAGATCGTGGCCGATACGGAAGAGACCATCGACGACTCCGAGTTTCCCGCAGACACAACCCTGGCTGTCACGGGAAACATTCCCCTGGAGATTTCAGTCAAGTCGGAGATGTCCGCCAATATGACCGAGCTATTGGTCGTTGCCATCGTCCTCATGGCCATTGCGCTGCTCATATTCTTCCGGCAGAGCAGATATCCGATCCTCCCTCTGCCGGTTGTGCTCCTCGGCATCGCCTGGACCTTCGGAGCAATGGGCTATCTGAAGATCCCTCTCTCCTTTGTCTCTATGGCCGCATTTCCCATCCTCATCGGCCTTGGCATTGACTATGCCATCCAGTTCCGCACCCGTATCGATGAAGAGCGGATGCTCGGCAAACCAGCGAGTGAGGCGGCGGGGCTGATGACGGCCCACACTGTCCCTGCTGTTTTCATTGCTCTGATCCTGACGGCTGCCGGGTTTGTGGCCCTCATGACCTCCAGCGTTCCGATGGTCCGGGACTTTGGAAAGCTCTGCACCATCGGCATCTTCATGTGCTTCATATCGGCGGCTCTGGTGGGCACAACCCTTCTTTGCCACATCAAGCCGCCTAAAAATAGCGATGGCAACGACTCCGGTGGCAACGACTACGACCGCAAAAATAGCAAAGACGACGGCAAGAGCAAAGGCATGGCCCGCGTCGGCCCGGTGCTGGCCATGACAGCAGAGACAGCCGTTCACAAGTGGAAAGCGGTACTGGCCGTGGCCTCGGTTGTAGCCGTGGTGGGCCTGTATCTTGATGAGAATATCGATACCGTTACCGATTATAAAAAATATATTCCCCAGGACCTCCCGGAGCTGGTGAACTACCGCCATCTGACCAAATTCTTCGGCGGCACGGACGCAATGGAAGTGATCGTGCAGGGCGACGACCTCACCGACCCCAAGACCCTGCACTGGATGGACAAATTTGCATCCTACGAAGTCAATCAACGAAAAGAGGTGCGTTCCGCCATAAGCATTGCCACCTACATCAAAGCTGCAGGCGGCGGCCAGATTCCCGATGACAAGACAGCAATCCGAGCGATCCTCGATCAGCTTCCTTCTACGGTCAAGGATCAGTATCTGAACGATCACGATACAGCCCTGATCAAGCTGGACCTCGGCAACTCTCAGGATAATATTGGAGAGTCCGGAATCCTGGAGTTGAAGAATGAAATCGACAAAGATATCATTTGGCTTGAGCCTCCGCCAGGCATCTCCGTCACCCAAACTGGAAAGGGATATCTGCTCTCTTCAGTGATCGTAGGGCTTACCACCGGCAGAGTGGAGATGACCGTCCTCGGCCTGGTGCTCATCTACCTACTGCTCCTGATCATCTACAGAGATGCCATCAAGTCGCTCTTGCCGATCGTTCCTATGGTTATCGTCATCGGCTGGATGGGCGGAGCAATGTCCATCCTCGGCATCAGCTACACGCCCATGACCGCTACGCTCGGTGCTCTGGTCCTGGGCGTCGGGTCGGAGTATGCCGTTCTCATCATGGAGAGGTTCTATGAGGAGCTGGGCAAGGGCGGAGAGATCATGGATGTCTTGAAGAAAACATTTCACCGCATCGGCACGGCCATCGCTTCATCAGGATTGACGGTGGTCTTCGGCTTCTCTGCCCTGGTGTTCTCTCCTTTCATGATCACCTACAACTTCGGCGCTGTGACGGTTCTGTCCATGATCGTAGCCCTGCTCATGACCTTCACTGTCTTTCCGGTGCTGCTCATTAAGCTGGAGACGAGAAGGCATAAATTCGAGGAGGCACGGGCAAAGCTAAGATCTGTTGCCAAGAGATCTGCTCTGCGTTAGAACGCTCGGTCGGATTATCGGCAGCAATGGAAATGACGAGTTGTTTGCCGGCGAATCTGAAAAATTGCAATTCACCAAATTTGGCATTTGCTATTCATAAAATTCTGCAATTGCTATTTTATCGAATTTTGCAGTCCGATCCACGCAAAGGGCAAATTATTCTCTAGCAGTTCATTTCGCTGCAAAGTGCCACTGATCCTCTTCAGGCTCCAGTCGGGAGATGTAGAGCCGTGCGCTCAAGTAGCTGATGATGCCACCCATCATATTTCCAAGTACAATGCCTCTCCATACGCCTTCCTGCCCTCCGCCCAAGACTATCCCAAAAGTGAACGCAAGAGCTGCGACGAAGACCAGGACACGCAGCAAATTGAGGATAAGTGACATGAATCCGTTTCCTACGCCCTGGAATACCGAAGCGGACATGATTCCAGGCGATACAAACGGGTAGAAGAGGCACATAGTTTGTAAGAAGGCGACGAAGGTCGGTGCCAGGTGGGCGCTCTGTGGCGTGTAGGTGAAGATGGCAGCAATTTGCGGAGCCAGCAGCCATGTGAGGATGCTGATGGCGATGCCGATCATGAGGCCCAGGCGAATCGAATATTCGTGAATAATTCTTATATTTTTGTAATTCCTCGCGCCAAAGGCTGCCGCTGCAACAGAGATCGTGGCAGTTCCGATGGCGGCCATGGGAATTATTGCCATCATCACCACTCGCAAGCCGCCGGTGTAAACCGCCACGGCATCGGTTCCGGAAACATGAACCAATATCTCGTTGAGAACAATGCCGTCTATAGAAAGGAGCAGGAATTCCAGGCTCGCCGGAAAGCCCACATTGAGAATATCTTTTAAGATAGCCCAATCAAAGGAAAACGCCTTTAGCTGGAGATCGACATAAGTATCCTTCTTGATCAGCAGCCAGTAAAATAAGACGATCGCGGCCAGGGCAATGGAGATAACCGTGCCCCAGGCGGCACCTGCAATTCCCATTCCGGCATAATAGATGAGAATGGGATCGAGAATGGCGTTTATGATGGATGATGCGCTCATGACGTACATCGTTCTCTTTGTGTCTCCCTCGGCTCGAAGGATGGAATAAGCGATCATCTCGAAGATTAAAAGTATCGTGCCCGCAAACACGATTTTTCCATATTCCATAGCAAGGTCGATGGTTGAACCGGCACCAAGGATCTTTAGCATGGGCTCCAGGAAGTAGTAGAGCGGAAGCGTTAGAAACAAAGAGAGAACGAGAGCGATAAGTAGCGCATGCATGGCTACCTTGTCGGCCCCGGATTTATCTTTTGCACCGATGCGGCGGGAGACGGCGGAAGAGACGCCTGCACCGATTCCATTGCTGAGGCCGACGAGGATCATGAATATCGGTGTGACAAAACCGACTGCAGCCAGCTCGTCCGATCCGAGGCCGGAGACCCATACGGCATTGACCAGATTGTAGCCGGCCATAATCGTCATGGCCACGATCATGGGGGCGGAGAGCTTCAGCACGGCCTTCTTGGGGTCGCCGATGAGCAGGGAGACGCCGTTGGTGATTTCGGATGATGCCATTATGCTACTATCGGATTCGCAGTTTTCCCGATCGTTTTCAATTTTGCTGTCGCCCATATTTTTCTGCCGCTTATAAATCATTCGGATTTTATCGAACGAACCGAAAACTAAGAAGATACATAAAGGTTGTGCCAATCCAGGCGAATTGCGGAGTCTCGATCCAGGTGAAGATCGAGTAAAGGTGAGATAGCGCAAAATTGAAAAAAATATTAATTAAAATGATCAGCCAGCCAAGATTACTTTTTTTGGCTTTAATATCAATATTATCAAATTCTGACTACTACATTATTCTTTTTTATTAATAATTTATTGGACAGAACTGATTTTGAATAAGTTTTTATAGTTGGCATGAGTATTAGAATTGTTAATAGAGGAACTAACATGAAGAAAGGAATATCTATCGGATTTGCCCTTGTGGCAATCATAGGCATGCTGTTTGCAGGTTTTGCAGCAGCAACAACCCCGACGAGCAGCAGCAGCGCGAGTTTGCAGGACTCGTCAGTGTATATCGACTCGATAACAACTGCAGCAACCAGCAATCCATCCAGTGATGGATCTAGGACTCTCATTAATGAAATAAATCCCCGCGGCGATGAGCACGTCTCAATAGTCAACTTAGGCGACAAGGCTACTGATTTGACCGGATATCAGTTTTCCGTCCAAGGTGGTTCAAGCTTCTCGCTTCCCGCATTCTCCCTTGCACCCGGTCAAGATGTAACTGTATTCTTTACTGAGGGAACATCCAGCGGTGATGTGATCTATACCGGCGGAAAGAATACAAATATATTTAATGATGATTCCGGATCTGTAAGCTTGATGAATCCTGCCGGGGTCACAACTGCGACAACCAGCTACACGAATTCTCAATCTACTCTTAACAATATTGTCGCATTAGCTACAACCAACGCTGCCCCCGCCTTAACTAGCGCAGCCCCGGCCATCACCAGCCTAACCTCGGCTGGCTCAGCCAGTGCCGCTCCATCTTCAAGCAGCGTTACAACCACAACAAGTTAAATCGTCGATCTTGGAGGAGTCCCTGAGTTTTTCTGGGCGTTCTTCCAATTACTCTATTTTTTGCAGATTATATAAGTATTATTCATAAATTCCCTAAAACTTGCTAAATATCAATATTATCAAATCCTGCAAGATAGATTAGTCTTTTTTATTATTAATTTAGAAATTGAAAATGTTTTTAAAAAAGTTTTTATAGTTAGCACGAGTATTATGATTATTACTAGAGGAACTGACATGAAGAAAGGAATATCTATCGGATTTGCCCTTGTGGCAATCATAGGCATGCTGTTTGCAGGCTTTGCAGCAGCAACAACCCCGACGAGCAGCACCAGCAGCGCGAGTTTGCAGGACTCGTCAGTGTATATCGACTCGATAACAACTGCAGCAACCAGCAATCCATCCAGTGATGGATCCAGGATTTTTATTAATGAAATAAATCCCCACAGCGATGAGCATATTTCAATAGCCAACATAGGCGACAAGGTTGCAGATTTGACCGGATTTCAGCTTTCCGTCCAGGGTGGTTCAAGCTTCTCACTTCCCACATTATCGCTTGCACCCGGTAACGAGGTAACTGTATTCTTTACTGATGGAACATCCAGCAGTGATGTGATCTTTACCGGCGGAAAGAATACAAATATCTTTAATGACAATTCCGGATCTGTAAGCTTGATGAATCCTGCCGGGGTCACAACTGCGACAACCAGCTACACGGATTATCAATCAACTTTTAGCAGTCTTGCCGCACAGGGCCTAACCAGCACAACTCTTGCCAATAGCAGCATCGCAGGAGTACCACCAAGCAGTGCAGGAACACCGCCAAGCAGTGCAGGAGTACCGCCAAGCAGTGCAGGAGTACCGCCAAGCAGTGCAGGAGT
>RPOO01000177.1 GCA_003857025.1 Methanothrix sp. | reverse complement strand
TCAGATCCTGCGACGGCGGCACCACATCCAGGTGGAGCGCCATGCAGCTGTGTATGACCTTCATCGATGCCTACAACATGTGCGCCGGTGAGGCCGCTGTGGCTGACCTGGCCTACGCCGCCAAGCACGCTGCAGTTTTGCAGATGTCCGAGATGCTGCCCGCAAGGCGCGCTCGCGGACCCAACAACCCCGGCGGATTGTCCTTCGGATTCCTGGCCGATATGGTCCAGACCTCCAGGGTCGCCGCTGCTGATCCAGTGAAGGTCTCCCTGAACGTAGTCGCCGCTGGCGCTGCGCTCTACGATCAGATCTGGCTGGGAAGCTACATGTCCGGCGGTGTCGGATTCACACAGTACGCCACTGCTGCATACACCAACGATGTCCTGGACGACTTCTGCTACTACGGTGTCGACTTCGCCGCAGACAAGTTCGGTGGATTCGCCAAGGCACCCAAGACCCTGGATATCGCCAAGGAATTGGCAACCGAGGTCAACGCTTACGGTGTTGAGCAGTACGAGGCATTCCCGACCCTGCTCGAGGATCACTTCGGTGGATCTCAGAGGGCTTCCGTCCTCGCAGCCGCATCCGGTATCACTTCAGCCATCGCCTCCGGCCACAGCCAGGTCGGCCTCGCCGGCTGGTACCTGAGCATGCTCCTGCACAAGGAAACCTGGGGACGCTTGGGCTTCTTCGGCTACGACTTGCAGGATCAATGCGGTCCAACCAACGTATTCTCCTACCAGTCAGACGAGGGCAACCCCGTCGAGCTGAGGGGCGCAAACTACCCGAACTACGCCATGAACGTCGGTCACCAGGGCGAGTACGCAGGCATTTCCAGCGCCGCACATGCAGGCCGCATGGATGCCTTTGCATGCAACCCCTTGATCAAGGTCACCTTCGCCAACCCCGGCATGGTATTCGATTGGGCAGATGTCCGCGCTTGCTTCGGCAAGGGTGGTGCCCGCGAGTTCCGCGCTGCAGGCGAGAGATCCCTGGTCATGCCAGCAGTGTAGGTCTTGCGACCTACAACCTTTTTCTCTTTTTTTTGAAAATCAGTCTTTATTAGTTGGTGCTATGTTAAACTACCTCGCCAATTGATCATAAATAAATATGCAAAAAAGCTGCAATTATAAAGGAGGGTTAGCCGACACGGCTCTCGCGGGAGGTGAATCACGTTTCAATAGCCATTATTTGTGTCGGCTTCTTCATAGTCTTCGTTTGTCTCGCTCGCACTAATACAGCCTGCATTAGGCTCCATTTGAGAGCATATGCGAATAAATAGTTAAATCTTTTGGTTGCGGTGTGTAGCATCGCTGTCAGATAGCATTTCCAGAATTGCTGCTACAACCTCGTTAAATGCCTTTGCCGCCGATGAATCGTTCTTAGTGAAGGTCTGGCCGATGTCGCCTAGTCTCCCGATCTCCATGTCCAGAGGTATGGCCCCCAAGAACGGCACACCCAAATCAATCGCGGCTTTCTCTCCGCCGCCCGTTTTGAACACCTCTATCTTCTTGCCGCAGTGAGGGCAGATCAGGCCGCTCATGTTTTCCACAATGCCTAAAACTCTTACATCCATCATCAGGAACATGTTTATCGCCTTGCGGGAATCCAGCAACGCTACCTCTTGCGGAGTGGTGACAATGATGGCTCCATCCAGGTCGGTGATAAGCTGAGTGGCACTGATGGGCTCGTCACTGGTTCCGGGCGGCAGGTCCACCAGCAGGAAGTCGAGGTCGCCCCAGTTGACCTCTGATATGAATTGCTTTAGGGCTGCCATCTTCATGGGCCCACGCCAGATTACGGGCGAGTCCCGGCTTTTGATGAGAAGGGCCATGGAAACGGCCTTAATGCCAGCCGCGTCAGCCGGCTCTAGCCCGTCTGGACCAGTCATCAGTTTCAGGTCCTCTATTCCCAGGAGCTTGGGGATATTGGGGCCGGTGATGTCTGCGTCCAGAATGCCCACCTTGTAGCCCCTGCTTTGTAGGGCCGCGGCCAGGTTTACTGCAACTGTGCTCTTGCCCACTCCTCCCTTTCCGCTTCCCACCACGATCTTGTGCTTGATTTTAGCCATACGATCTTCTGTCTCAAGCTGCAAAGCTCTTGGATCGATGCAACTCTCTTTCTCTTGACAGGAGCCGCATACGCCATCGCAGTGCTCATCATTCTTCTCTGCTGTTTCCTGGGAACTGTTCATGACAAAACACCTGGGTTTTATGCAAATAATGGCTGAGCTTATTTCTGAAAATGGAGCTTATGAGATCATGTATATAATCTTTATCTTGGATATCGCAAAATGCAAAGTCGCATAGAAATAGACAATAAATCAGGCATAAGGCCATAGAGGATACCAAATGGCCATCAGTATCTATGAGCCTATTTTGCGGCTTCCCGTGTCGCTAATTGCCCTGGATCGGTTTGAGGGACTGGACGCCATTTGATATCGATTTTTGCTTAAATACATATATATCTATAATATCTCCTCCGGAACTAAAACCGCCATCTTTCAAGCATTTCGGGTAGAGCTAAACACGTACTGGGAACGAAATAAATATGTGTTGCAGTATGATTTGCGTCAGGTAATTCTATATACAATTTCGTATTATTCATTCGATCTGCTAAGAATCTCTCTCTTGCGGGCCTTTGAGTGCTTCCATTCTCAAGCCAAGGTGTTCCAGACGGGAACGCAAAAGGGCAAATTCTTTCTCCATCAATTCCATCTCCTGGCGACGAGCCAGGTTTGCCATGTCATCTGTCCCCTCACCACCTCGCAGAATGAAGCTGCCTCCTTCAATTCTAAGGCTGGTCCCATAGACCAGGGCGGCTGCAATTTTTTTCCTGGCGTTCATCAGGTCGTTCCAGAAAGCCTTGCGGCAAATGCCCATATAAAACGCCGCCTCCTGTTGGTCCAAATCGAGGAGGTCTACCAGCCGTACCGCCTCCAGCTCTTCCAATGTTATGGAGATCGCATCAATATCATTTGCGCCTTCTGCCATAAAACATCGGACTAACGGAACTTCTGATATCCAGCGCCGACCTTTTTTTCTTCCTCTGCAGGGACACATAACACTGGTTATGCTAAAGTCATATTTCAATGTTGTTAAACAGAAATATTTAAATATATTCTCTCATAAGTTACTAATGCTCGACACTTATTAAAATATCCAAAAAAAGGTGAAACAGATGCCTTTAGGTGACTGAATAGGCGACGGCATGGTACTCTGGCGGGCGAATTGTCGAACGGATAGAGCTACAGGCTATGTTAATTTCTGGCACTGTGGCCGGAGCATGCGTGCGATCAGATGATTTTGAGGAAAGAAAGCCGCACTGGCCGCAGGCGTTGAGCTTTTCGTCAGCCTGCACCCGGAGATGAGCTATCTGAAAGATGCAGGCCCGCAGCCTGGAAGAATACGTGAAATCCATAAGAAGAATAAATTGAAAAGCCTCCGTGTCAGGCATGACTTAAGTCCTGTTTACTATTGGATTTGTAATTGGTCAGTTCGAATTTGCTTTGTTGTCCGGCTCCTTCATTTGCCCGGGCCACTATGAAGGGAGATGAGTGAGTTTGAAAATATCCATTGCTAGCGGTAAGGGCGGCACGGGCAAGACTCTGGTAGCCACGAGCCTCGCCACATCTTTAGCAGGCAAAAATAAAGTGATCGCGGACTGCGATGTTGAGGAGCCCAATGTCCATCTTTTCTTTCCGCAAAAGAATTTATTGGAGAGAATCGAGTGCATTGTATCCATTCCTGTTATCGATGAGACGAAGTGCACGCACTGCGGCACCTGTTCTGAGATTTGTGCGTATCATGCACTGGCTGTGCTTCCCAAAACAGTTTTGATCTTTCCTGAGCTATGTCACGGCTGCGGTGGTTGTAGCTTGGCCTGTCCGGAGAAAGCGATCTCCGAGGGCAGCCGGTCGGTGGGCGAGATCTTTCGGGCGAGAGAGGGCAGCCTGGAGATCGTCTGGGGAGAACTGAAACTTGGGGAAGCCAGGTCCACTCCGCTAATCCACAGCGTGAAGGACTTCGCCAAAGGTGATTTGGTGATAGTAGACTGCCCTCCCGGAACCTCATGCTCTATGGTTGAGGCTGTGCGCGGGACTGATTTCTGCCTCCTGGTAACCGAGCCCACGCCCTTCGGTCTCTATGATCTGGACCTGGCTATCAAGGTTCTGGAGAAGATGAATATTCCGCGAGGAGTTCTGGTCAATAAAAGTGGCATCGGTGATCGAGAGATTTACAGGTACCTGGAGACGAGAAAGATACCTCTCCTCCTGGAAATTCCCATGAGCCGGGAGATCGCAGAGATCTACTCGCGAGGTATCATCTTCGTGGAGCAGATGCCTGAATGGAAAGAGCGGTTTGCAGCTTTAGCCGGAAAGATCGGGGAGATGGTCGCATGAAACAGATCGCGATAGTGAGCGGCAAAGGCGGCACAGGCAAGACATCATTGGTGGCATCCCTGGCGGCATTGGCCAAGGAACGGGTGGTTACTGCCGACTGCGATGTGGATGCACCCGATCTGCACCTTATCCTACAGCCTACTGTCCGGGAGCGGCGCGAATTTTTCGGCATGAAAAAGGCATCCATCGATGAATCAAAATGCACTAAGTGCGGCTCTTGCCTGGATCACTGCCGCTTTGGGGCGGTGCATGACTTTCAGATCGATCCTGCACTCTGCGAGAGCTGCGGGGTTTGCAAGCTGGTTTGTCCCTCAGAGGCCGTAGCCATGATTGATAGGCTTTCCGGGTATGCGTACATCTCCGACACCAGGTTTGGCCCATTGGTTCATGCCCAGCTATTCCCCGGCGAGGAGGCATCGGGCAAACTGGTGGCCATGGTCCGAGAGATGGCTCGCACTGTGGCGGCATCCCACAAACGGGATCTTGTGCTGATCGACGGCTCTCCCGGTATCGGTTGCCCGGTGATCGCCTCTCTGACTGGGGTCGATCTGGCTCTAGTAGTGACTGAGCCCACCATCACAGGGGAACATGATCTGGAAAGGATACTGGATGTGGCCGGTCATTTTGGCATCAAGACGCTGGTCTGCGTAAATAAGTATGATCTTAACCTTGTTGCCGCGCAGCAGATCGAGGATCTCTGCCGGGCGCGGGGTGTAGAAATAGCCGGCAAGCTGCCCTTCGACCCGAGTGTTGTCGATGCTATGGTTCAGGCAAAACCGATAGTTGAGGTGGGCGGTCCTGCTGCCGAGGCGATATTAGGGCTATGGAAAAATCTCGCAAAGCAGCTCTGAGCAGACAATTTCATCATGTGGATGCTGTTCTGCAGCCAATTTGAAAGCTCATTTTTAATGTCGATAGAGATGAGTCTATTGGGGGTTCAAAAAAGATGGCTATAAAGATATTGGCGCTTTGGGCGGTCGTAATATTGTGTTCGACCATCCCGGCGCAGTCGCAATACGATCCTCTGGGAACGGATATACTCTACATACCCGATGATTTGCGAAGAACCGGCAGCATATCGGATAGCGGACAGAAGGTCTACATCGATCCTTATGTAGATCCACTCAGCATCGATTCCTTGATGCGTCCTCTGGACCCGGAGCACACCTGGGAGTACCTGGACAAGCTCTATGCAAGGCCATATCCTATTGCTTATCCCACATCTCGGACAAATCTCGCAGGCAACTGGCAGTTGTCCCTGCAAGATCACGTTCTTAGGAACCTGCAAATGACGCTGCAGCAGAACAATGCAGTAGTATTCGGTAGGGGAACAATGGATGCAGGCGGCGTTATTCAGGATGTCTATGTCTCCGGGACAACTTCTGGAAATACAATCTACCTGGATATTCATTCCACGGATCTTGGCGACTATAGATGCGCCATGACAATTGCCGCGAACAACCTGAGCGGAAGCTATTACGCCCTTGATTCCACGGGCAGATCTTGGACTGGTTCGATATGGGGAGACAGGATCCTTTGATCGAACGGGCCTCGTGTGGTTCTGGCGAAATAAAGTTATACAAGTGGCCTGTTCATTATCTATTGTCTCTGAATTTTTTTCATTTCCAAATGGAGAAAAAGCGCAATAATTAGAGGTTGGTGAAAATGAAGCGCACAATATTGGCCGTCTTATGCTTGCTGTTTGCAGCACTCTTTTATGTGGCAAACGCAAGCGATCAGGATCTGTTGATTGTAGTCGAGGACAACACCAGTTCATTGAACGGTAGCGCTCTTGGCCTGGCTCTGGCAAATTTGCCTTCCGGCGATTTGAGTGCCGAGGAAAAAGATGGACTGCTCTATATGGCTGAGGAAGAGAAGCTGGCGGGAGACGTCTATCAAGCGCTCAATGACAAATGGAACCTGCGTGTCTTTGACAACATAGAGAAGGCGGAGAGAACTCATGAATCCGCAGTCAAAGTGCTTCTAAATAGATATTCGCTGCCAGATCCAGCAAAGGGGATTGGCGAATTTAGCAATGATACTCTGCAAGAGCTTTATAATGATCTGGTGGGGCGGGGAAGCACTTCAATCAAGGACGCTCTGGAAGTAGGAGCGGCGATTGAGGAGATCGACATCATTGACCTGGAAGAGCGCAGCGCAGAAACGGAGAGAGAGGACATTTTGCTGGTT
>RPOO01000176.1 GCA_003857025.1 Methanothrix sp. | reverse complement strand
TGAATTTAACATGAAGAAATATTTGGTTCTATGTATTACAATCTCCTGTTTATAAAATTTTTATGAGATGTGGCAGAGGGGCATTCTAATGTCGGAAACAAATGATTCCAGCAAGATGCTTGGCAGGACCGGTGAGGTGCGAGAATGCCTGCAAAAGGATGAGTTGGAGTTCTGGGAACGCCAGACGAGGTGCGGAGACGAGGTTGACCTCAAGCTGGCACGCGATCTGCCGGATGATACGCCCGAGTTTATATTGCGTTTGCTCTCCGATTTTGAAAAGGAAGCGGCAAAGTTCTGTTTTGCCGGGGCCGGTGGGCGAGTACTGGATGCCGGATGCGGCAATGGAAATCTGCTGATTCATGCCCTTGCCGAGGGGCATTTCGGCGACAGTGTCCGCACTGTTGTGGGCATGGACTTCTCTCGCAACATGCTGAGCCGGGCAGCCTGCCGGTGGGAAGAAGGCGGGCGAGTGGTAGAGAGGGCAAAGTTCCTGCAGGGAAGCGTGACCAGCCTTCCCTTCCATGACCAGTCCTTTGATTGGGTGGCCAGCAGCGGCGTCCTTACCTGTCTTCCCACCGTCCGGGATGCCAAAGATGCCCTTCGGGAGTTCAACCGCGTTCTGCGGCCAGGGGGAGCTCTGGTAGTGGACTTCTTCAACCGCACCTCTCATTACACGCTTTTGAGAAAACACCTATTTGGCGAGGCGATAAATCCGCCGGAATATGTCTCTCCATCTGAGTTTCGAGAAGAGCTGGCAAGTGCCGGCTTCCAGGTGGTCGGTTATCGGGGATTCGACTTCAAGCTCTGTCAGGGCTACCTCTTCATGAGCCGCTGGAGGCCCCTGTTTGATCCGCTCTTCGTGCAAGAGAGACTATCCCGCTTTTTGGAATATTGCGTCATTCCGAAGAGCCAAGCCCTGAACTTGCTTGGCTATAGGATTTACATAAAATGCATCAAACGCTAAAAGAAATAGAGCCGATAACTGATCTTGTGGCGCATCAGACTCATGGGATGGCCCTCGCGCACATTTTTGGATTTTTCCGAAAATTTGCGGAGAATCCGCTCGATATTTCCACGGACATCCTGCTTAGAACGGCATTCAATCAAACGCTTGGTATATCAGCAATCCTCCAGGTGTCACAGCAAATCGCGCAAATCATATGAAACTTGATTTTATATATCACAATGTGATAAATCTTAAATCGGTATCTAACATGGGGGATGAAGCTATGGTTCTTGATGATATTAGTAAGATTTATATTTAGCAGGACAAAGACACGAATCCGTAGGATGGAGGACAATGCGGCCGGATGTGAAGCTATTCGTCCTTTCTATGGGGCAGGAAAGGAACGACAAGCCACTGATTGCGCCTGACAAACAGAAAATATCTGAAACCGAGAGATCTGCAGTTCATTTGTTGCTGATCTCTCAGCAAGTCTCAGGTCACATGGCCTGAGTCTTGGCATATTCCGTTCCAGTTCTTTTTCTTCACTGCTTTCCGCCCGGCAGTTTTTTGTTTTCGAATGCGACAGATCTCACCGATACGATTGCTATCACACGTTACGTTTTTTCGCGGCAGGGCGTCTTGAGACGCCTGGCGTTGGTGCAAATCGCGCCGGTATTAGACATCTCCTGCCCTCTCCGATCAAATCTCCGCGCCGGGCCTCACGCAAGCCCTCTTTGACCAGATCGTAGTTCCTTGGATCACGGTACTGCAAAAGGGCCCTCTGGATTTTCTTCTCCCTTCCTTTCGGCACATGAATGCTCTCTAAAGTGAACGGATCAAGCCCGGTGTAGTACATGGCCGTCGAAACAGTCATGGGTGAAGGAGTGAAGTCCTGCACCTGTTCGGTGTACATGTGATGATCGCGCAGGTATTCGGCCAGCTCGATCATATCCGAGATCGTGCAACCAGGATGGCCGGACATGAGATAAGGCAAAATGTATTGCTCTTTTCCTATCTCCTTTGAAACCTGCTTGAACCGCTCTCGGAAGGCATCCAAAACCTCTTTGGGCGGCTTATTCATGCAGGCAGTCACGCCGGACGAGATATGCTCCGGCGCGATCTTCAGATGGTCGCACACGTGGTGCTGCATGCTATCGTGCAGATAGTTCGAGGATTTGGAATCGGCCATTATCAGGTCATGACGTATCCCTGAGCCGATGAAGACCCGGCGAACGCCGGGAATGCTGCGCAGACGACGCAGCAGCTCCACCTGGCGGGAGTGATCCGTGTCGAGACTGGGGCAGTCGGCAGAGCAGAGCTTGTCTCGACATGCCCCGCTCTTCCAGCGGGCGCAGACGAGTCCGTACATGTTGGCCGTCGGGCCGCCTACATCCTGGATAATGCCCTTGAAGCCACGCATATTTGTCAGCGCCGCAGCCTCTCGCATAATGGAATCGATGCTCCTGCTCTGCACAATCCTTCCCTGGTGATGGGTTAGGGCGCAAAAGGAGCACGATCCGAAGCATCCCCTGTGACTGGTGATGGAAAACCGCACCGGCTCCAGAGCCGGAATGGTCTCTTTGTAGGATGGATGAGCCTCCCGCCGGAAGGGCAATTCGTAGATGCTGTCCAGCTCCGCGCTTGCCAGCGGTCGTGCGGGCCTGTTCTGGATAATAATCGTCTTGGGGTGCGCCTGGACCACGACCCGCCCGTGAAAAGGATCTTGCTCTCCGTAGTGCAGAGCAAATGCTTTTGCGTATTTTTTCTTATCAGTGGACACGTCCGAGAAACTGGGGATGATCAAGCAGTCCGACCGTGGCGACGCATTTTTCCAGCGGCTCACCTCGTCTTTTACTGCGGTTCCTGCGACATCCCGGATCTCGTCTGCTCGCTCGCCCTTTTCCAATCGCAGAGCCATTTCCTTGAGAGGATTCTCGCCCATGCCGTAGATCAGCAGATCGCCGGGCGCGTCCGCCAGGATGGATTGGCGCACCGAGTCCGACCAGTAGTCGTAGTGGGCGAACCTGCGCAAACTCGCTTCGATCCCGCCCAAAATGAGCGGCACGCCGGGAAAGAGGGCATGAACCTTGTTGGCGTAGACGATCAATGCCCTGTCGGGACGGCGCAAGGCGCCGCCGGGAGAGTAGACATCCGAGCTGCGTCGCTTCAAATTTGGGGTGAGATTGTTCACCATAGAATCTACGTTGCCGGAGGTTATGCCGAAGAAGAGCCTCGGCCTTCCCAGCCGCAAAAAATCCTCGTCCCGCTTCCAATCCGGCTGGGCAATGATTCCCACGGTGTACCCTGCATCCCAGAGCACTCGTCCGATCAGGGCCGCGCCGAAGGATGGGTGATCGACATAGGCATCTCCGCTGATCAGAATTATGTCCAACTGCTCGATTTCGAGACTCTTGCATTCCTGCTTGGACATAGGCAAGAATGCGGGCTGCTTCATCATTTAAGATCATTAAGCTCCTTTTGCAACATAAAGTCTTCCCAGAATAGAGCGCTAGAGCGCGAGGCGTGTCTCCGGCAATTTTATGATCCAGAACCTCATAGTAGTATGAAGGGGAGACGCAATGAAGTGCAGCAGATCAAACCTGACATATCTGGCCGTTCTGGTAGCGATGGCCTTTATTTTCACGACAGTTGGCGGGGCGAACACAATAAGCGTGGGATCGGGCCAGAGCATTCAGGCTGCGGTGAATGCCGCAAGCGCCGGGGATCGAATTGAGGTTGAGAGCGGGTCATATCGCGAGAGCCTGAACATCACAAAGCCTATCGTTCTAGTGGGCAATGGGAGTCCGCTCTTGGATTCCGGGGCAATCGGCCCTGCTATAATACTTCGAGCCGATGGGATCGTCGTGTCCGGATTCGATATTCGATCCACGCGTCAAACCGGAATTCGTGTCCTGTCCAATAATAACGTCATACGCAACAACACAATCCGCGGCTGTCTGGACGGAATCCGCCTGGATCATTCTGGAAGAAATTCGATAGTAGAGAATGATATCAACAACAACACAAACGGCATCAACCTTATCTACTCGGCCCGGAACGCGATTGACAACAACAGCATCCGAGACAACAACATCAATGAAGAGAGCGATTGCGGCATCTTCCTGGCATATTCCAGAGAGAACGCTATTCGCTACAACAATCTATCGGATAACGGCGACTGTTCCATCTCCCTGCGCTCCAGCTGCAATAACACAATTTTAGGAAATAACGCCAGCAACAACGACTGGTACGGCATATCTCTCGAAGACGGCAGCGACGGCAATTCTTTAGCCGGAAATATTCTCCGCGAGAATAAGGCATCGGGAATATATCTGGACAGCTCTCGAAAGAATATCTTGAATAAAAATGCTGCATCGGACAACTCCAATGGCATAAGCCTCGACTATGACAGCAATGACAACATATTAACCGGAAATAATGTCTCAAAAAACCAAAAAGGGCTCCATATCGCCAACCACAGCAGCAATAATACCATCCGGGACAACACGGCAATGAAAAACGGCTATGGAATTTATCTGACCTTCTCTGCAGGCTGGAATCTCATATTCGGCAATCATCTCATCGATAACGGCTGCAACGCTTACGATAAAGGTCTCACCAATAACTGGGATAACGGGAGCATAGGCAACTATTACAGCGACCTGGGCCAGATCTTTTACGTGCCCGGTGGGCCGAGCGTTGACCGGTATCCGCGAGCAGAGTAGCATCGCTCCGCATTTTTTAAAAAAGGCGAACTATGTCGATAACTGGTAAGGTCCCGCAAAAATAAAATAGTGCAGCCGATTATCTCGGCTGGCTTCGAGAGTCTGCGAACTTGTTCAGAGCCGCAGGCAGGATGAAGGTCGCTAGGCCAAAGATGACGATGGCTAATATCTGGTCGGTTAGTGAGGTCACCTCCGATCACCTCCAAAAGACAAAATGCAATTCATAATTAATAATAGTTACGGTCGAGTCGAATGAGTTGAAAAAACGAGACGCAAATATTGCCAAAGTGCTTAAAAAAAAAACATCAACCGCGCCGAATGGCGAGCACCAATCAATAAAAAAGGGACTGCTGCATTGAGTCGAAGCCGTTTCTATTCACGGCTTTGCATTGAATCTCAATGCCCGGCTTAACCTAAATCTTAACCTTAAACCACTTAAATGAATTTCGGCCTCTCAGAGAGCTTAACGGGCATAGGCAATCTGCGCCAGGGCTTCCCGGCAGTCTCAGCGGATATCCGCTTGCGCAAGTCCTCGATGCTCATCTTGGCCTTGGCGGGCACCTTGGGCGTGGAATCGGCCCGGATGGTTACGGTAAGCTGCCCGGAAGACAGTTCATCGTCGCCGATGACGATCACGTATGGAATCCACTCCCGTCCCGCATCTCGAATCTTCTTTCCGACCGTCTCGTCTCGGTCGTCAATATCGGTTCTGAATCCCAGCTCGCCGGCGATCTCAAAGGCACGTGCCTGGTGGCGCTCCGCGACGGGAATGATCCGAACTTGCGTAGGCGAGAGCCAGGTCTGCAGCATGGGCAGCTTGCCCTCTTCCGTTTCGCGGGCCGCCTTTTCCAGGAGAGCGAACATGACCCGCTCGATGGCTCCGGAGGGCGAGCAGTGCAGCAAGATGGGCTTCTTCTTCTCGCCGGCCTCGTCGATGTAAGAGATGTCATAGCGTTCTGCATTCTCGACATCTATCTGCACCGTGGAAAGAGCGCTGGCTTTGTCCATGGTGTCCACGAAGTTGAACTCGAACTTGAGAACGAAGTAGAAGAACCTCTCATCCCACATCTCGATGAGAACAGGCTTCTCGACGATGTCCACCAGGCTCTCGATGAACTCCTTGTTCTCGCCATAGAAGTCCTTGGTAAATCGGATCGCGACTTCGTAGTCGCCGAGGTCCAGGCCGACCTCTTTGAGCACGGCAATGCTGGCCAGGTACTGCTTGCGGAATTCCTCCGTCGCGGAAAGCATGTCGCGGGTCAGGGTGTGCATGTCCGGCATGGTGAAGGCCCGCAGGCGGCGGATGCCCACCAGCTCGCCGCGCTGCTCGCGCCGGAAGCTGTACCTGGTGATCTCGACCATCTTCAGGGGCATGGCCTTGTAAGAGATGGTCATGTCGTGGCCCATGAGGAACTGGCCGAAGCAGGCGGCAAAGCGCAGGAAGAGCTTCTTCTTGTCCGCCTCGATCTGGTACTGGCGGGCCGGGAAGCGGTCGAGGTACTTCTTGAGCGTGGGGTGCTCCATGTCGTACATGATGGGCGTCTCAACTTCCATGGCACCCATGTCTGCAGCCTTGTCCAGCACAAGGTTCTCCAGCAAGGACTTGACCATCCTGCCTTTGGGATAATAGCGCATGTTGCCCGGATCAGATCCCGGCTCGTAGTCCACCAATTCCAAGCGCCTCATCAATTCCACGTGGGGCGGCACCCTGTCCACCGCTCTTGCCTTGGATATCTCGTAGTTGGTGAACTTCTTCAAATTGTCGTGGCCCGTGAAGTCGAACTTGTCCGCATCTATCAGATCTCCGTTCAGGTCCATGACCTTCCAGTAGGAGACGGCCTTGGCCTCGGACTTGAGCGCCTCGGAGACAACCTCGCCCTCGCCGAGCTTGATGGAGCGCGACAGCTCGGAGAGCGGATGGCCCTTGCAGCTCAGAGTAAAGGCTTTGTACCAGCCGAAGGGAGCGCGCATGACCTCAAAGTTCCCGG
>RPOO01000175.1 GCA_003857025.1 Methanothrix sp. | reverse complement strand
TTGCTAGAGCCTGCGTCGCCGCAGTTTGACTGAGGACGTTTTCATGGTAACCTATCTTGGAGAGAGTCTGCTTCGATCCTTCCAGCTTGTAACCGACTTGCGGATAGGTGAAAGACCTAGTACCATCTCAGCCCCTTAAATCTTGGGTATCCGGGATTCTCTCCGGCCTTGACCCTTCGGAAGAACGCCTTGAAAAACTTATCCAGCCTGCGAAGAACATCTTGAAGTGCCTGCGAAGAACATCTTGAAGTACCTGCGAAAAGACACCTTTGAAATTGCCGTCTTTCTTCTCAGCTACCAGCATGGCGGCCTGGTCCTCATATGATCGGCAATGCCTTCTGTTTCATAGGCATTCTTCCTGTCAACCGATGCCAGATTATAGAGATACCTGCAAGTATCCAGGGCTAGCTCCAATTTGGCTTCTTGCTGCCTATTAGGATACATCCTGAACTTGCAGGCAGCCTTCATCCCTGGCACTCCACGATGTATCGCTTGATTACTTCAGCCGAAACATTTCCAGCAGTGCCTACATAGTACGTCTTTGTCCACATTGAGGGCAAAGACTTGAGATATGGATACTTGTTTCTCAGTCGCTTCGATGTGGCTCCCTTGAAAGCATTGATCAGGTTTGCAGGTGAATATCTTAAATAAAAAAATGCAGAGTGGGTCCGCATATGCGGATCACTTCCCGTTTATTGAGTTTCAGGATTATTGCGCGACGTGGATCGACTCGAGCAGGTCCTTGCTCATAGCGCCGGGCATATTGGCAATAATTTCAACCTTGGTCTTTGCCACTGGAATGCCGTATCCCTCAATTTCTTGGCTATCCGGCCAGTACAATGCAATCATCGAATCAGCGGTACTGTTGTCGCTGGGTTGCCGGCGGGTCTGAGTAACTATCAGGCCGGTCTTGCCGTCGATGACTCCTTTGGTAACATTGCCATCAATGACATTGCTATCGGTCCTGAGGGCCAGATCCATGTAGAGGAAATCGGAACGGGTGAAGCCTGCATACTGCGAGGCGTTGAAGTTCGTTATCCCTATGAGGGCTAGAGTATCGTTCTCAGACTGAATCTTGACGGTTCCGGTGGAGGAATTATCAGGATTCACCACATAGTCCGGTGTGACGGTATAGTTCATCGTCGTGTTCAGATCAAAGGAAACCTTGTAGGGTCCTACTGATACATCTTCAGTCTTCGCCGAGACAAGAGCCACGAGCAAAAGCATGGCGATTATCGCAAATATTGTTTTCATTAAACATACCCCTGATTTAACTATTGCAATTTAAGTACACTATTTAAATGCAACTATAAATAGATATTGCGATTCTTCGCGCAGAAGACGAAAATGCATAAATGAGGACTATGAACTCAGAAACAGAAAGCTGAAAATATTGGGGATCATAATATAATAACCTCTATTCAATAAATAATCAAATTATCGGGCCAAAATTATTCTATGGAAATTAAAAAATTAAAATAAAAAGCAGCGCAACTCATCAAGCTTTTACAACCACAGTCTTGGCGATGCTGTCTCCGAGTCTTTGCTTCTTGTCTGACCGCCAGATGAGGATGGCACCGATCAGATAAGCGAACAGCCCATCGATGATCCTCAGAATATTTCTGGTAAATGCCTGGTTCATATCTATCGGTTTGCCGTCTTCCCTGACAACCTTGATCTTTGTGATCATCTTGCCGATGGTCTGTCCCTTCGATCCCTCCAGATAAGTATAATATCCGATGTAGATTATGAAATAAATTAAGCCCATCCACCAAGGCATCATCCCTCGCTCCATCATACCGACGCCGATGATGCTCCCCAGGATGCCGATGATGATTCCGATGATTATGCTGTCTATGATGAGCGAAATTAGCCTTATCACTATTCCCTGATACATAAGCGCCCCGGGAGGCATTCCCACAATTGCCTGAATTTCTCCAGCCATTAAACCCACCTGCAAATTTTATTCATATTTTTTACTGGGCATTTTTTCCCAATATTCGGAACAATTCTGGACAATATCGGCATCATCCAATATTTTGATGCCAAATAGGCGGATCATCCATGTCGATTACTTAATCAAGTAATTATCGTTGTCATTGCTATTTAATTTTTTCCAGGAATTTGCAAGCAATGGCTTGCACACCATTTTGCGCTTCCTGCACTGTTTTTTACTCTACATTATTGAGATTGGAGATAAGGGTGGAATGGACAATGGCAGAATGGACAATGATAGAATGAGCTGCAGGAACTGATCTGTTGGGCGGCAAACAATAAATATAATCAAAAAAATTTAAATTTTTGCAGTTAACCGCTCATGGCATTTCTACAATGTCGTTCTTTACCGAATTAAGCAGCTTCAGCACTTCCTTTTGTTCAGAATCCTGGAGATGGAATGAATCCAAAACTCCAATGAGATGTGTGATCATCGCTTGCCAGTCAACCCCATTTATCCCCATTCCCTTGTGAACGATTTTTATATCTCGTCCAAGATAAAAGCATGGACCTCCTGTGGCCTGGCAGATCATTTCCACCTGCAATTGGCGAATTCTCATCTTGGAGTCATTGCCGTGGCCGACAAAATATTTGGCCAAATGACCATCATTCTCCATGCGCACCATTAATGCATCAATCGATGCCGAAATTGCGTCATAACCGCCCATTCGCTCATATAATGTTGTTGCCATTTTTTCCACACCACTTATTGAATTATTTCTCACAGAATAGAGATAAAGCTTTGCAATTGGCGGCAGATTTTAAAATGCTTTCCTGTTAATCAACAGCGTTTTTCGCATAAAATACAACAAAGCCCTGCGGCTGCATTGTCGTCCTAAAACCCACAAATCCGTCTTTAATAAGGGCCTGCTGGCCGAGTAGATCCGAGCACGTTATTGCTTTTTCGCTTCTTTCCAGTGTTTCGCGTAAATCCTTTGGCCAAGCGAGGTTTGCGTACATTATATATCTCCACCAGTCACCGAACTTTGGTCGGAGGTCTTTGATTACCAATCCGCTGCAAATAATGTTCGCGAGACTTTGGGGATTCTTCGGGGACACGGTGCAGCAGACATGCTTGAATCCGAGGTCCCGGATCACGCGCAGGTGAGTTGCCGCCATCTTTCGCTGCAATCCGTTGCCCCGAAAGGCGGGATGGACGACCGTTGCTTGAAGATGGGCGACGCGATCCAGCTCATCATCCACCAGGCCGATATCCCTGCCCAGATTATCCTGTGCATGGCCAGGAATGCGAATAATGCTGTAGGCCGCCAGGCGATCCTCGACCTTCACGCCGATAACCGAGCGATCGTGCTGAAAGATTTTGTGAAAATAATCCCTGTCATGGGGGAAGAAGATCTCTGGATCGGGCAGATGGCCTAATATCAGATCCTGCAGCTCTATCATCTCCTGCATAGAATCCTCGGCCAGGAATTCCATCTCGAATAATAAATTATCTTGTGATGACTTAAATGCCTCAAACCCCATGCGCGAGCGATTTCGCTTGCGATCCATATAACCCTTCTGCAAACAGTACCTAATCCTAATATTACTCAATGTAATTTCGCGCTCTTATTTGGTTCATTTATCCTGGGCAGCTATCAAATATTGCCGATCCATTTTGCCTGAAAAGCCTTTCCTGTCGGCTGGGGTACAGTAATTAAAGATCGGATTTCTACATTTAAGAAAATTTGTTAAACGTAATGCTTTGCTATTTTGCAGGATATCCTTCATAACCGGAGAGCACCGTCTTGATATGCCTCAAAGACGAATATTCCATGAAAGATGAAAGACTTCATGAAGGGAAAGTCGACTATGGATCGTCTCCAATGGGAAAAGGTCTCGAAGGACTTAAATGCGCTGTGCGATCTGCATGAGGGCGGCGTCTCGGACTCCAAAAAATGCAGGGAGTTCAACTCTCAAGCCTCTCGCTTCCTGGAAGAGCTGGAAGAGATGAATGCCGACGAAATGGCGGACCGAATGATGGATCTCCTGGCCGGATGCTGCCCCAAAGATTTCTCGCCCTGCGATAACCGCCAGTGCACCAAAGGATCGCTGGAGCGGCTGCAAGAGCGAGTGAGGGCGAAATTGGAAAAATGAATGATCCGTTCCGCAATGCTTACCATCTCGCCGATGGGGCGGCGCAAGGTGGCTGCCCGCGCCTATCCGCAATCTATTCGCAATAGTTTTGTCTCCTCATCGCAAAATGGGAGAGTCTTATCGATAAATCCGCCTGTCTTGGAAAATACATAGCTGCCGGCGTTCGAGACGCCCGAACATGAAACGCCGTCGCAAGATCTTCCCTCTTTTGCATCCAATATCCTCATCAAATTGCTTCTGTTGATGGCGTTGTCAATCTCTGAAATATCATTTTCAGCCAGCTTCCCGGAGACCTCTCGGCGATATTCTTTGGATCGTATATGCAAGCCGTCAAATAATTCCATGCCTCTTGAGATTCCATATGAGTTTCTCTCTTCCCAGATGCCGGACCCTGGAAGGAGAAAAAACCAATTGATGAACGCCAGGCCACCATAATCGGAAACGATATGATCGGCAAATGATATGGTCTTCATGCACTCTTCTTTGCTCTCCCAGGGAAACCCTACGATAAAACCGTAGCGCAGAGGGACATCCTGCTCCTTCGATAAAGATGCGCATCGTTCCACAGCTTTTATATTGAAGCCCTTGCGGATTTTGCTAAGGCCGCTGTTGTATCCACTCTCCACACCGATAAAGATATAATCGATAGGAAATCTCTTGCAGAGCTTCAGGATATTTGAATTTGAGGCCGAGATCTCATTGACGCGCCCCTCAAATGCGATGCGAAGTTTGCCAAGATCGATGTCTTTGAGCCCTTCCAGGATCTTCTCGGACCTCTTGGTATCGGCTGTAAATGTGCCATCGATGAACTGCACTGCTTGCTCATTGCCATACAGCTTCCCCGCATAATTTGCCGCATGCTCGATTCTTTTTAGAACAGCCTCTGGGCTCAGTCCTCTCCAGAGTCTTCTGTAAAGAAGGCTGCAAAAGGTGCAATCAAACTTGCAGCCTCTCGATGACTCCACGCCGATCTTGCCGTAAATATCTGATGGCATGAGATCGAAGGCAGGAAGCGGAATAGTCTCCATTTCATTTACGGAAAGCGGCAAACTGTCTTTGTTTCTTATTATTTTATTATTAACAGTAGAATGGCTGAAATCTGCGCGATACGATAATCCATCGATCTTGTCAAGATCGCCGCTGCTCTCTAGGGCGCAAAGAAGATTTGGAAAGGTCTTTTCTCCATCTCCCCGAACTATGTAGTCGATTTTTGATGTCTTTAAAATATGCTCGTCTGCGAGTGAGGGGTGCACACCTCCTGCGACAATCGGAATATCCGGATCTTTATCTTTAATCCTCTCTGCCATGACTTTGGCCAAGAACCAGTCAAAACTAGTGGCCGAGATTCCGATCACATCCATGCCGCACACGCTCTTCTCAAGGCTAGGAAACTTGAGGATGCCGAGCCTTCTGTCGTCTCCGATTGTTATTTGCTCACCATCATCCGATCTAAAATCGCTGATCGAAGGATCGAGCACACGCACTTGATGTTGATATCTCAGGATTGATGCTAATTGATAGATAGCCAATGATGGGTGTCTGCTTGTCAATTCTGATTTAGTGTCTATGTCCTTGGCATCTTTTTGCAGCTCGAATCTAGGTGAGGCCGTCAATAAGACCTTCATGAGATGTCCTTACTTTACTAAGATATAAATGATGAGCTTGAGCGGCTATGCTATTTGCTTTGCCGGAAGCCTGCAAAATGCGAACGAAAATTACCTCTTGAAGGGAATTTCGCAAATCATGATTGAATCATCCTAAGAAGTGCCGGAAGGCCGGCTCTCGCTGCCGTCATTTTTAAATAGATTCCTGTAAATTTAATAAATGATGGCAGACAGTCGCAATATTGGGGACCAAAAAATAAATGAGGAATCAAGGCTATTCAAAGCAGAAGTTCATTGCTTTTGCCAAGACGGCCGCTTCTATGCCCTTGATGTTGCGAGGACAATGGTCTTTGATCTATCACCATTTGAATCAAGTATATTATTGATGACGGATGATGCATTTTCAGCTCTTAATTCCCATTCCGAAAAAGACCCCGCACTAACGGAGGCGGTACAAGATCTGCAAAAAAAAGGATTGCTTCATTTGAATCGTCAAGAATTCATTCCCAAATTCACGGGAACGAATTTAGAGATCGGTAATTTGATGTTAAACCTGTCCAATGACTGCAATTTGAGCTGCAAATATTGCCTGGCCCAATGCGGCTCATATGGCAAATCCGGAGGCAAGATGTCAGAAAAAGTGGCCCGTGATTCCATTGATTTTCTAGTTCGCGAATCATTGGGCGAGCATCTCATAATCTCGTTCTTTGGCGGTGAGCCGCTATTGAACTTTGAGATCATTAAGGCAATTATTGAATACTCCAAAGATAAGGAAAAGAGTCATGGTAAGAAGATATGCCATCATTTAACCACGAACGGTACACTATTCAACGAGGAGATAATATCTTTTCTGAAGAACAATAGATGTCGGGTTACGGTGAGCATCGATGGAGATAGAGAGAATCACGATAAGATGAGAATCTTTTCCGACGGACGTGGCTCCTTTGATCGGATTCGCCAATGGCTTCCCCTGATGCTAGGCAATTATAGAG
>RPOO01000174.1 GCA_003857025.1 Methanothrix sp. | reverse complement strand
GCGTCAAGTCCATGGGCATCGTGGCCCTCTTTTTGGCACCCATCGCCGCCTTCGTGGAGCCGGACGAGGAGGAACTCTTCGGCACCAAGGATAAGCCGCCCGTCGTCAGCAAAGGCGCTCGCATTCGCATGCTGTCGGCGGGAGTCATTGCCAACTTCATCGTGGCAGCCATTGCTATGGCCCTGTTCTTCGGGCCGGTCGTCGGCTCCATCTCGCCCGTGGACCGAGTGATCGCAGTTGATGTCCAGGACGGTTCCAACGCCAGCGCCGCGGGCTTTGAGAGCGGCATGGCGGTCTTGAGTGTGTTTGGAAATGAGATCAAGACCCTTGAGGACCTTTACCGCAATTTAAGCAGCGGAAGCAAATCACGGGATTTTGCCGTCCTCTATAACGATAAAGAGGAGCGACTGCAAATCACGGGAGATGCGACGCGAGGAATCATGGTGGCCTCGATCTTCGACGACTCTCCCGCAGCATTAGCCGGCCTGCCTGCTAAAAGCGTTGTAACAAAGATTGATGGCGTGGATATCATCGACCTGGAAGGCTTCAGAAGCAAGATGAACGCGACTCATCCCGGCCAGACCATAACCGTCACCACAGGCGACCTGAAGACCTATTCCATCAATCTCACGGAGAACGACAATGCCAATAGCGTTACGAACCGCACGAATTCCGGATTCATCGGCATCGGCATCTCCGGCGACGCCGTGTATCTCGGCGGCGTGGCTTTCCAGCAGGCTCCTTCCAAGCAATTCTTGCAGGTATTGAGAGCCATTCCCTACAGCGGTCTGCAGGGATTCACATACATGCTAAGCCTGCCCTTCTCCGGCATTCCGGGCTTCACCCAAAAGGGTTTTCCGGGATTCAGCGGCTGGCTGACCACGATCTTCGAGCCGAGCGGCTGGGCGGAACCCCTGGGCGGCAAATTCTTCTGGGTGGCAAATCTGCTGCTCTGGATCGGCTGGATCAACCTGTATGCCGGGCTCTTCAACTGTCTGCCGGCAGTGCCGCTGGATGGTGGGCACATCTTCCGGGATCTGGTCCAATCGGGCTTCGAGAGGATCGTCAAGCCGAAAGAGGCGGAGAAGCTCACCAGAACCGTGGTGGCGCTACTGGCCTGGATGGTACTGACATCGCTGCTCATCACTTTAGTTGCTCCTTTCACCCATTGGCTGTCGCTTTGAAGAGAAGCGACCACATCGAAGACGCCGGAGAGATCGCATTTAAGAAACGGCTTCGAAGATAATCGATCGGTTGAAGTCGGCGGCCTGTGGGCAAAAATCCGTTTCTCTTTTTGTCGGATGCATTAGTTGCGTTAGTTTTAAAGCCCTTAGAATTGAAGGACATATCCATCAGGTAGGTGTTATGAGCATTTGCGCGGTCTGGCTTTTGATAGCCTTTGCGGCCCTGGCGGGCATAGCTCAGTCTCATGAGATTGCAGATATCTATTCGAGCATTGATTCTGCTGATGTTACGATCAACGGAGACGTGGCAGGTTATGCCCTCAAAACGGATCTGATCTCCGATGGCCGGGTGCTTCAGACCAAGAACGTGACTCTTGACGGCCCTGGTACCTGGATTGTTCAGTGGTCGCAGTTCGATGCCGAAAAAGCAAATTACGATGCATGCGCCAGCCTTCTTGAGAACGGCATTGCCGTCTCAAAGAAATGCTACAGCTTCTTTTACGGCGGGGTTGAGCCGATCAGGTTTGATGTCAGAGACTTCCGGGCCGATTCGCGCGGCATGCACGTATCCATCAGCGCCAGCGACCCGACCATTGTGGACATCTACTACATGCTCATCTCCGGCAACAAGGCCATTTACATAACCAGGGAAGAGGCAGTCCCCATCACGGGAAGCTTCTCCACGGCGGTTCAGAAGGATTATGCCTGGAAGCAGCTCCTGGAAAGCGGTCGCGACTATGCGGGACGGGTAAAGATCGTCGAATTGAACCACAACCAGACGAGAGCTTTCATGAACACCTTCCGGGCCAGGGAGGACGCCGAGATCACCGAGACCTACCAGGATGAGACGGGTGCCAGCGCTACAGTGCTCGGCGACTCTCGTGTTCCCTTCGAGGGGAAGCTGAGGTTCATTCTCTCGCAAAACGGAAATGTGCTCAATACCACGGAAAAGAAGACTCCGGTGCTCCTCACGGGAGATGATGAGACCGTGGAGATCACCTGGAACAAGACTCTCACGCCCGGAATTTACCAGCTGCGCACAATTTTGATCGGCAAAGATGGAGACGTGAAAGATCTGGAGGAGAATATCATCGAAGCCGAGCCGGTAGTTCGAGCCACAAACATCACTGAGACGCAAAAAGCGCCCTTTGTCCCTGTGGGTGTTGCGGCGGCGGCCTTGCTCGTGATGGCGCTTATCGTGAGACGGAGAAGATGATCTGCAAGGAAAGCTCATCTGGCCGGGTGCCTCTTTGAGGCAATAATTATAATTTGAGGATATCGTCTTATTACTATCTTCGATTCGTAATAGATTCGTTAGGGTGAATTGTAATGAAGGAAATGATTGTATGCTTTACTTGCATTCTGGCCATGCTGGCTTTTATTTTGCCGGGGGTCGTTGCAGATTCGGCTCTTAATGCCACAAACGTAAGCGCTATCTCGAACGAGACGGAAAATATCTCTCTGAATGCTACCGAGAACGCTTCCTCGAATGCGACCGAAAATGTCTCTTTGAACGCGACTGAGAACACTACCGAAACTGTCGTGAAAAATGCCACGGAGATTGTGACACCATCCGTAGCGGAAAATGCTACCGCAGAACCAGAGGCATCGGAAGCCCCTGAAAATATCACGCAGACAGCAGCTGCGGAGAGCACCGAGAATAAAACCGAGAGTGCAGCTCCAACCATAACAGAGACTCACGCCGCAAATCCGGTCGGCAATAGCCAAAACAATACCAAAGTCTTGCGTGCCGGTTTTGAGAAGACCAAGGCGTTGAACAATCTGGATGTTTACGGCAACAAGTCGGTTCATGCGCTGGGCGACAATTCCGGGGCGTCTGAATCTGCGTTCAATGCCAGCCAGCGAATGGGAAATGTGAGCAAGTTCAACTACAACACCAGCAACACTAAGCTCTATAATGTGAGCGAGTACTCTCGAACCAAGCCCATGTATCAGGTTCCCAGCAGCAGCTCGTCCAAGCCGGTTTATGATATCGAAAAGTACTCAACCATCAAGGCTCCTGCCAGCATTCCTTAGTGTATTTTGCCAAATTTAAAAAAAACTAAAAGATTAAAACGAAAATGCAAAAAAACCGAAAAGATCCTCTGAGGTTTGCCTCAGAGGTATTTTTGTATTTTTGCCGCCAGCGTGGCCTTGGGATAGGCTCCCACCAATTTGTCCTCCAGTTTGCCGTTCTTGAAGACCAGCAGGGTGGGGATGGCCGAGATGCCGTGCTTGTTTGATGTCTGCATGTTCTCATCGACGTTCAGCTTGCCGAAGACAATCTTTCCGCTGAAGTCTCGTGCCAGCTCCTCGATGATGGGGCCGAGCATTCGACAGGGGCCGCACCACTCCGCCCAGCAGTCCAGGATGAAGACCGGGTACTGGCTGGCCGCCGAATCGATGGTGGCGTCTGTGATCACTATGGGCTTGTTCGGAAACTGCACCGACGGTGCCGGGGACTTATTCATTTCGCTCATCATTTTCTCCATTTTCTTTTTTCTAATCTCGTCCAGCTCGTCCATAATTCAATCCTCTAGGCTCTCCTTGGCATTGATTATGAGAGACTTGAAGTGAGATAGGTCGACAGGCATCACTTCAAAAGGAAGGTTGGTGAAATCGAAGAACTCCAGCAGCTCCATTTCGCGCTCTGGAGCATCCTTGATGGTGTCCAGGTAGATGGAGCCTCGAAAAGAGCCCATCTGCAGCCTGGCCTCCGACGGGTCCCAGTTGAGCCTGGCGAATATGTCGTGCCAGGCATCCAGCCAGCCAGGTGAGAGGTAGAAGAAGAGGCCCTCGTTCGCCTTCTTCTCCACGGCCTTGCGGGTGATGAAAGCATCGATGCAATTCTGGCAGCAGATCAGGGCGGCATGGTAGGGCTTGAGGAGGTCGTCGATCCTGGGATGGCACTGGCCGTAGGCTACGATTATTCCCTCATATCCGCCATTTTTGCACGCCTCAAGCTCTGCCGTCAGGGCGGCTTTGATGTCGTCAAAGTCCACATGCAGGCCGGAGGCCAGGTAGTGCACCTCAAAAGGAAATCCCAGTTCGCCACACAGGGCCTCGATCTCCTTTTGAAAGATGCCGCAAGCGATGATCGCGTACATATTTGCTGTATTTTAGGGACTCGATAGGATATATCTGTGATCCTTGCTATGCTTGCCATGATGCGACCCCTTCAAAAAGAGCAAAAGAATTCATTGGTCATCGGTTAAAGAAAATGCAATTAAATGACGAATATTATTATTACAATTCGGGTACTTGATGGCGTGATGACTAAAAAAACACATGCATCATAGTTTATTGCCCGGCTTCGCGCCCTTCGCGGCTTCGCGTGAGATCCAGGTTCACGCGAAAGCGCGGAATTATTAAACACTTGCGATGCCAAGATCGCCGCCCTGGAGCACGAGGCCGCCTGCCAGGGCGAGCTGTTCCGGGCCATTGCTCGGAGGAGCTGACGGCAGGGAAGGCTGCGAGCGGGGGCGCGCTGGCGGAAAATGAGGCCAAGAATGATTTGCTCTAACCCCGCTTTAGGGTTTTCATACCTTCAACGGACCTATCTTTCCTCTTGGCAAGATATTCTTCCGTTGAAAGAGGGCATTTGATCAAATCAACAACATCCTTTATGCTTATTCCTAATTCCTTGGCCATTAATCCCAGTAATTTTTGGCTGAGGTCTTGATTCTTCCCGTGACTCAAGTATGTTGATGCTTCTTTTTTGCCGTTGAGGTACAAATGATAATATTTATGTTTATTATTGCTCTGCCGAAAGCCCTTCCGCTTTAGCCCTGCTTCGATCTCATCCTGGTTCAATGAGACCATCAGTTCACCTCAAAAAGATCGAGCAGCATCTCTCGCAAAAGCTTGCCGGTTTCACCAAGTTCTTCTTCTGGACAGGTTACATATTCAGACCAGAGTTCTTCCAGATAATCATGAAGCAGGTCTTCAGCTTCGTAGTAATCGTTTGAGTATCCCACTGCATCGATATAAGGCAAGCTCAAAATCCATAGGCCGTCATCATATTCGACCGTGATTTCAATAGGTTTCTTCGGCATAAAATGATGGCTATCTATTTCGAACTCCTCAAGAGCATAGCTTTCAAAAGGCTCAATTTTGTCCACATAAAAATTCTTTATCTTTGGACTCCCACTAAAACGCTCAGCGCGACCAGTTACTTTTATCGGGTGGCCTAATAATTCTCTGGCGTTGGCTTCCAGCTCTGAAGGATAAAACGCTTGGAATTTCTCGCCAATTCTTTCGATTTTCATGACTTTTTCCGGATCGACTCTCAAATCTGCAAGAAGACCTAACCGAATTTCTTCGCCAGTCTGCTTTTTGCGTTGAAGGACTAATTCCTCAATTCTGCTTCGATTAGACGAATCCATTTTGAAGACTCGATCCCCCTGACCTTCAAAATACAATGTATATCCCGGCCTCTTTGGATGCAGGTTAAGTACATCCAAAAGCAGTCGGGATCGATATGCAAAATCAGGGATAACATCCTCCAAATCCCTGCCGTCATCTCCTTCAACTGCCTCAATAAGATCGGTTATTTTTGTAATCACTCTTGGGCCAGGCGGCAGAAACTTTTGAAAACTATCGAGTTCAGATTGCCCATGCTGAATGGCAGGCTCGACCTCGACGACTACACTACCGGAGTGCATCGACTTTATCTGCAGGCAATAGTTGTCAAGGATCAGCTTTTTAAGCCTTCCTCCTTCACTGAATGGTTGACCTTCAAGAAAGCTACCGGTATGCCAGGCCAAATCCTGCAGGGATATTAATAATTTTCCGGCATCCTCTAATCCGACCTTTTCCCCATCTGATGCACATAATTTCATTATTATAGTCGATGAGCGGTCAGTCATTATCATGGATTCTCGTTTTCATCTATTTTAATCTAACTAATTTTTTCGAGCAACGGCAGGATCGCCGCCCTATAGCACGACGCCCGCCTGCCAGGGTGAGCTGTTCCGGGCCGTTGCTCGGTAGGAGTTGATGACGGAGCGGCTGCGATCGGGGGGGTGCAGGCGAAAGTGCAACCACTCAAAATGCTCATCCAAATCCACGAGCAAAGATAACCGTTAAATCCCATCCCAGATAACAAGCTAAAATATATTCTCGGAGTACATTGGAACTGCTTTGAGACGAGCTAAATACGAATCCCTGGAAAATGGCACGTACATGGCCACCGTGAAAGGGCTCCGCGACGTGATGGCAACATGAGAGACTATTGAGAAATTCTGAGAAGACCTCTTCTAAGTTATTGAGGAATGGATTACTATTCGATGTGGGTTATATATTAAGTCCAACAAATAAAATGAGCAGGGCTGAACTTGAATCTTGCCAAGTAAGATGATCGTGATTATATTCGCATTCTAATGGCATCCGAGATGTTCTTGCCCGCACACAGGCCGCAATCGGCCAAATCGACAATATCCATATTCTAAAAAAGAAATCCCATAGGCACCACATATCGAATGCATCAGCTAGTGCGCTCTTCACGCGATCAGG
>RPOO01000173.1 GCA_003857025.1 Methanothrix sp. | reverse complement strand
CGCCCTTTCGGCCTCATATTCTTCGTACAGTTCGGGATTCTCCACAAGGATCTTGCAGATGGCCTGCTCCTTTGTCATCGGTTCATCAGACTTGTTGATCAGTCCCTCTGCCATCTTGTCAATCTTGGCCTCGACGGAGCCCATATGCGAAGATCCACCAGCTCCAGCCTCTTCAAAGGTAATTCCCTTGGCAATCAGAGCCTCGGCTGAGGTTAAAGCAGTGTAAACATGGGCGAACTCGACGGGATGATCCTTTGCCAGAACCATCATTGACTTGGCGAGCCTCTTCGTCTCGACGCCCGGAACATGCTTCAGGTTCTCGGCCTTGGTGAAATATTCCTTCTCCAAGGTGCTCTCCTGAAGGGATTTTGCCAGACCCTCGGCCCGAGTAGCCCGTGCCTCTGCGCCATCCGCTTTCTCGATCAGTTTACCAATGAGGCCCTGTAAGGCCGGGTCCAGCTTCGCCAGCAGCTCCTTAGACAGGCCATTGTCTGTCTGATTCTTGCAGGCTCCGCCTTCTCCCTCCGGCTTCTTGTTCTTGCCGTCGTCGCCTTCTCCGTCTTCGTCATCATCGCCAGGCTCATCAAAGCCGGTTCCCTTGGCCAGCAGCTCCAGAACATCCTCCGGCAACTCATCCTTGTAAGCCTTGAGGAGTGTTGCAGCAGCGCCCACGACTTCAGCAGCATCACCCTCAATGCCTTCTTTCTCCAAGAGTGCCAGAAAATCAACATCTGGCGACGCCAGGAGCTTCTTAAACATGTCCTTCTTCTTCATTTCCTTCACCAGTAGGTATTTTTTGCCATTCGCTCCACTTGGAACGAAACTCATCTCGTCAAGCTCGACACCCAACAGATCTGCTGATTTGTCGAGCGAACGTCTTCTCCCTCGTCCTCTCAAGCCTGATTCCTCGCCCTCCGATGCTGAAAGCACGATAAACGCCAGACTTTACGAGCGACCAGATACGATCATCCAGCACCCGAACGCCCACAATCCAGGAACCTTTCTTGATCTTCTGGCCAAGCCATTCGTAATCGACTTTAGCAATCTCATTTTCAACCAATACCGCCGCAACTCGTCGTGAAGTATGACGATCTCGAAACTCTCGAACCCTGGCCGCAAAATCATGGGCCATGTTCTCGATTTCGGCAGCAGACATTATGTCGCCCTGTAAGTCCTCGACATCGGGCTCAGCGATCACGGAAAAAACAAGCCTTTTTTCTTCATCGGCTTTACAGATAACACCGTATCGCTCTTTGAATACGGAATTACTATGACAATTTAAGAGCTTTGATTCATCCGGCTCTGCTAAGAGCTTCTTTATGGTCCGAAGCTTCCTTATGACCTCTCCCCGATCTCCGTATTTGCTCACGGCTGCCGGATGAGGTAAAACTACATCTGCCAGGCCATTCAAGGCATTAGCGGCCTGCTTGCCCAGGGCGATTACGACCTTGGGAGAGATAGCAGATAGCTCCTTCTCCAGCTCGAATGCCCTCAGCTCGATCTCTTCATCTGTGGGCTGCCTGGGTCTGCCAGCTTTTGAAAGATGCCTTGGAACAAGGTAAGTTATGGACACATCCTCTTTTGAGGCCCCTAAAGGCTCCAAGTAAAGCCGTTTGAATATCGCTCCTTCCGGTCCTACCATCGGCTCCTCTCTGGCCGACTCAAAATTTGATGGACTGGATGCCACAAAGACTAAACCAGAACTCTTGCCAACCCACAACGGCACATCTCGCTCAGCTCCCTTTTCTGCTGAATCGACAACGAAACTTATCATCTCCAAATTTTCGTTGTCTGTCGGCTCAATATTCATCTGTGAATATTCCGGCTCTGCTTCTTCGGCGAGCTGTGGATAGCAGACGCACCCACCATGCACCTGCTGAAAAGGCACAGTTAACGGGAAAAACTCGCCATCCCTCGCCTGACATGCTTTGCAGGGCTTAGGCCCTCCGCACCGCCAATACCAGCCGTTCAGGCAGTCACCCCCTGAGGTAAGGCCCGCATCTGTGCAATCTTTTGAGACTGCAATGTGATTGCGGGCCTCATTGGAGCAACCTTTCGAGCGTGCAAGGCGATTGCGCGTCTCTGCTTGCTCTTTCCTATGCCATCTTCTGGCGGCGCTGGTTGAGGTGTCGGCTTGGTGAGAGGATCACGCAAAGGCAGATCTGCCAGGCCACGAAGATGATTTTCAAGAACTGGATCATCCATCACCCAGGGTGCTTTGTACCCGAGCTTCTGCAGGTAATCGGCGAGCTGCAAGAGATTTGGCATCTCGACCTTGCCACATGCCCACTCAGGATAATGCTCCAGGTCCTCGAAGAGGTCAGGGTTTAGCTCTGCCAGATCCGGTATCGCCCATTGATTGATTGTCTCTAAAATCGCGTTCAGGATGCCTGTAACTCCCTGGGCGAACATGCGCTCTTTTGTCTCCGAGAGTGCATAGGACCCCTGCCGTCCTGAGCCCAGCAGCAGGAAGTCTGCCAGGAAGGACATTGCAATGCCTTGATTGTAACGGGCTATGATCTGGGTCGTGTTGTATTGCTTCATGCCGGAGCTGGCCAGTAGCTTCAGCTCATAGGCCCGGTTGCCGTTGGCGTCCACCTCAGAGGAGAGCATGAGCCCGCCCGCCTCGTCATTGCGAATATTGGTTATGAGTTCGAGATATTCATTATGAGCCGCTACCGCATCTTCATCCTTGGGGTCCGGGTCTGCGATATGCTTGGGCACATACAGAATCGGATAGCCAGCAAGATCCCTCTCCAGGCCCGTAGCCTCGATATCCTCTATGATAGACTTTCGGAGCCACGAGTCGTAAGCACCTCTTATTACTGGTACGCCTTCGGGATTGTTGTTAGAGGTCTTGATGCGGAAATGCAGGCTTTTTTCAATTGGAATGAAGCGCTCTTTGAAGTCTGGCGGAGCGATCTGCACCATGCCCTTAAGGTGATCTGTGCCGTCCTCGTACTCCCAGCGGCTCAATGTGAGCTGAGAGCGAGGAGCCCAATTGGCCCAGCCTACCCGGCCATCTGAATACTCCGACTTGAAGCGTTGATCTCTCTCGAATGGGCCTCTGCGGATCTTGAAAACCTTCTCCATCCAGGACCAGCCAAATTTCGCCATGGTAAGGATCTCAGAGAGCGTCTGAGGCCAGGGCGTGGCCATGTCGAAAAAGCAGGATTCGACGAACCGAGCGGCCCGGATATCCTTCTTCTTTGTGCCCATTGGCTTTGCGAACCAGGGAACCTGCTTGCAAATGGACTCGATGGCAAAGAGGCCGCCTGCAAGGATGGGATCACTGGTAGCCATTTTATCATAGATCTCAGCGCCCCTCTGTCCCTGGAGATTGCGATTTGGATCGGCGTAAATATAACCCCCGAACTGATGGAGGCCAGTTACTCCCATCTCACCAAAACGAGCGGCCTTAACTGATCTTCTCGTCAATTTATTCTCCTCTCGATAACCTGTTTGATCTTTTGCGAACTGTTGCCGGCCTTGCGACTCCGACCGCAGGGCTAAAGCTATTAAGCAGCTCCACCGCTCCGCAAACTGCATCTACAACATCGTCTTTTGCAAATACGGGGAAATTTATAAATTCAGTAATAAGATATTCTGCCCAATGTGCGCCGGAGGCATAGAATAATTTATGATTGCTTCCTCTGGCAGAAACCAGAAGCGAACGGCTGACCTTATCGACATCCTGAAGCACAGGATGAAAGGCAATGGCCTTCAAGACCGGATCTCGTATCAGCTCTTGAAAGCTGGATTTCTGAAAGCCGTTTGTCTCGACGCCTACCAGCCGGACCTTTTGGGCCAAAAGCTCATCAACGATATGGATATATGCATCCGGCCACTCCCAGCGCCCGCGCACGATATTCAGGATATAGACATTCTGGGCGGTATCAATGCCGACTGTTGCAATCACTGTGAAGTCTGCGCGTGTTGATGTCGAGGTTGCCAGATCAATGAAGCTGCCTACCTTGAGACTGCTGCGAGATATTACATGCGGCCCCCCGGCCTCCGTTTGCATCCTACCTCCGGAACAATTTTTCCAAATCAGAAATAAAAATCAAAATAAAACAGGCCCAATTGAAGATGCACCAATGCTATGCTGTGACCTCAATGGGCCGGAAATAATCACGCTTGAACAAATTGCCCTCTTTCAATATCGGGCTCTGCTGATACTCAGACATCCAATCATAAGGACTGGTATCGACTTGAATCGCCCGAAGCAATTCGAGAGGGTACTTCTCCGGCCAGAGTGCTTCGCCTACCTTGCGGCCTAACGGGTCGTGCTCCTCAGCCAGGGCCGGTAACTTGTACTCAACCCAGGGAATAGCATAAGGCGCATCCTCCGGCTGATCGACCTTGCGTGCCAAGAGTCGGCCAGAGAGATCATCATAATGCCAGCGTGTGGCCATGACGATTACAACAGAATAGGGAGCCCAGGGCAAAGGATTGAGGCGGGTCCTGGCTGTGCCCTGCCACCATTCCCAATTCTTATTCCGATAGGTGGCAGATTCAGCCTCCTCTCTCGATTTCAAGGGATCATCGATAACCAGGACGTGAGCCGGCTTGCCCGTTATTGCCCCAGATGTGCCGGAGCTGGACATGCCGCCCCCTGCTGTGGTTTCCCATAGATGAGCAGCCGCGGAATCATCCGAGATGCGAACTCTCAGCCTGTCCGGATTTTCCTGAATTGTATTGCGAACTTTACGGCCCCAGGTGCTCGCATAGTCGCCCTGATACGATGCGAGAATGATATGCATCCAGGGGAACAAATCAAGCAGCCAGACAGGGAACCAATGGCTAACTAAGAGACTCTTTCCGTGCTGTGGAGGCATCGAGATTATCAGTCTCGGATATCTGCCGGAAACGGCCAGGGTCAAGATTATTGAGAGTTCCGCCAGGTGGCGGTAAAGTCGCCATTTGCCCCCCGAAAGATGCTCCGCCATTGTTCCGGGCGTAGACCTCCAGGCGGCTTGCCAAATCTGCTGCTGTTCTAATTGCTTGCTCGTCGCCAGAAGTTACCACAGCCTCAATAAATTGATATTCAGCAGAGATCTTTGTCTCGTCTATCTGGATATTCTGCGTTGGCTTCCCCATACCTCGATCAAGAATCTCTTTGGCAAAGGCTAGGACAAGATCAGGCCTGTTGAGCGGCAGCACATTGAAGACATTGATCAAGGTTGCGGCCACCGTCGGGCTGAAGTCTGCGAGAATCTGCTTGGCCTTACGGGCGGCGCTTGTGTATTCTGAAGCGACCGTATTGCCCGGCAAAAATTTCCCGTCAGAACCCCGCTGGTCCGGGGAGGCCCTGGCTTCACGTAGCGCCTCCGGCTCTCGGTTAGTGGGGTGCCCATATTGTGGGCATGGTGCAGGGCCGGGGTGCTCATCGTGGGCAGCATCGGCGGCCTCATTGCCCATATCAAGCAATTGCTGTTTAGTGGGCTCATCGGGCCAAATGGGCAGGCCATCTGGAAGTGTGCCTTTTTTCAAATACCTCTGAAGGCTTCCCCTGGGAAGGCCGACAGTCCAAGCGGCTTTCTTCTCGCTTGAACCTGCTGCAATCATAAGAGCGGCCTTCTGCACCTTCTCCCGGATAGCCGAATAGTCCTTGTCCCTGCGCTTCATCTCGCTTCCCGGCCTAGAGCTTCACATCATCGGGTACTGGTCCGTGTCCCATCTCTGTAAACCAGCAAACAGGATCAATCTGCAAACTCTGCTTCTTTGACCAGACAATGAATTCCGCTCTTGTAAGCCACTTCTGAAGGGTGGTTCTGTACTGCCTCTCCTGGCCGGCCAGCTTCCTTGTGCCGACTGGAATTACCCGGTGTTCAAGATCCTGCACAATACACTCTGCGGCCTCTGCTCCCGATCCTTCGGTGCAGCTGGCGCAATCAAATCCATTTTCTTCGTTTGCCATGTTCCTCCAAAATAGTTCTATGACATTTTGAAGAAATCTTAAAAGAATGACATAGAACACATTTCATTCACTTGATCCAGCCTCCGAGGATAAGACAAAGCCGATTATACTCGGCCTCGCTGCCCTCAAAGCTGGAATAATTCTGGCTCATGAGCTGCTGCTTGACGATCTTAACCGGGCACATCTCCGCCACGGCCTGGCCGTTGCGGGTGAGATGCATACACATAAAGGTTAGAATCAAAAAGCAGAGCAGCAGAAGCACGAATGCCTTAAAGCAGTCGATGCCTTCCACCACCCAAAGTAACGCCTCGGCCTATTGCATTATCCGGGTCCTCTCAGCCTTCCATTGAAGTTAGCAAGGAAGTTTACGTGCTGTAGATCTTTTATGTCGATCCTTTGTTGAGGAAAAGGATAACTGGACTTGATAGACTGCTTCTTGGTTAGCCGTTCTGCAGCTTTCCTCTTGGCTTTATCTGGATTCATGCCTCTACCTTCACGGATGAATTGAGTTTGAATTTTCCAGAATGCCACAGATTAGACAGTTCGACAGGACGACCGAAATATCCGCCAGACGTTAGGATCTTCTCACGAACCTTTCCCATTCCCTGGGCTGTGAAGAGCGTTGAGCGGGTTGTGTTCTCGTCGTCTTTCAGCTCTGAGATCTTCGCCGTGGCATTAATGGCGCCAGCTTCCTTGATCGAAAGGGAATGATCCTCTGTAGATACAAAGTAGCTATTGGAATCACCCTTTGCTTTCAGGCCGGAGAAGCTGTAAGCTGGACTGAGGATCTGGCCGTAGTAGATGAAATCTG
>RPOO01000172.1 GCA_003857025.1 Methanothrix sp. | reverse complement strand
TCCACAGCTTGAACGCATGGGCACTGTTTCGAATCTACATGAGTAACCTCGATCGCTGCAGACATGCCCTTTCCAATCTTTCCTCCCACGTAATCGTTGAAATTATCTCTTTGGACGCCGTAGGCTTTGCACCTAAAGTGCCGATTTGACCCGACTTTGGGTGCAGACGCTAGACTTTAGGTGCAAGTCGCGATACATACTAAATATGGCAATTATATAATAATACCGACAAATTTTAAATTATTTTAGATTTATTTAATCAAGGGGAGAACAACCTGAGATATTGAATTAAAATGAATCTATCCTTTTTTCCAAATTGGGGTCGGTCCTTCGTTTCAACGTTCTCGCCAATATATGTTTTATATTTTGATCCAGATTTGCTCTTCTCGGATCTAAATCACCAATTATTTCTAGATCTTCTGGGTTAGTGAGATACCAACGATTTTTTATTTTTTCTAAACTACCACGAACGCTAATAAATCTGAGGTCTTTATGTGCATCGACGGCCTTGCGATACGAAGTCTCATCAAGAGGGACCGTAACAGTTTTTACTCCTATTCCTTCAATTGATGTAATAAGACGGATAGTCCTCTGCTTTTCCTCTTCATTAGGATTTCTTGTTAAATTTAATGCTAAACCTATTAAAGGTTTGTTTACACTTCTTAAGACTTCCTCCCCAAAAATGGTTGATGCTGCTTCTAGATAATCTTTTGAAGATGAAACTAAAGAAATATCCGTGATGATGTCATCTGGTATAGACCATGAGGGAGAAAGATTGGCTTGAATATGCAAATCGTTTCCTCTTGCGACTTCTATTATGCCCACTAATGCATCGCACATATTTGCGTTAAATCCTTGTTGATAGTTCTTGACTATCGGATCAGGGGTTTTTGTTTCAACCGCCTCTGTAACATCCTTAAAACCTCGAAGAATACGGATTACGGATCTCCTTTCAAGCGGAGGATATTCATCAAATGAAACGCCTTGGCTTTCCTTGCTTGGTATGGGACATAATATGTTTGCTACATAGCTTCCGTAGTTACTTGGTGCAATTAGACATGATTCGGCAAAATCTGTCGCGATTTTCAATCTCTTTGGAAACGATCTTTTCTCTGGATAGAGTTCCGCACAAGCACTAAAGATGAGTAGATCATTTATATTCTCATATAACGGCAAACCCTCTTTAAGTGGGATATTTCCAATTTTTGTACTTATTGTTGATATATAGAACTTAAATAGGTCGCTTAACACTAATATCTGTGGTATTATATTCTCAAGAGATCGGTTCTCATAGGTAGAGATTGCCTTTAAGGCAGTCGTGACTATTTGCGCATAATCCACTAGATCTCTATTAGATGGTATCAATATCTCAAAGTATTTATTTCCCCATATTGGTTTAGGAGATATGAATTTAAGCACTTCTTTTCTACCAAAAGGCTCCGCTCGCCATCCACTATTAATGAGGTAATTCTTTAAATTATATACCTCTATTTTCTCTATTGGGTATTTATCGATCAAAGATGCACTTGTCACAAATACTCGCCGCTTCTAACCTTATTCATTATTCCTTTGAGTGACGACTCGCAAAATACTTGACTTCTGGGGATTTCTATAACTTGCGTGCTAGAATTTGTGGATGGGGGTTTACCTCGTAGCGACTGCCAATAGCCACAGTGTTTGAGGATCGTGATATCATTTCCAACCGAGAGCCAATCTGTCTCTTCAATTGGCATGTGGTAGAGAACCAAAATCGCTGGCGTGCCACGCTGTTCTTTAATCAGATTGTCGTAAGCCTTGATTTCTAAATCATAATGGATGCAATCGTCAATTATTCTAGCAATATATGTAGATTTAGCTGATACGTCGAGAGCATATCCATAATCTTGAAGAACTGTTTTTCCGTTGCCATCGTCTTCTTCATCAACATCTCTGATTACGAGATCTAATCCATAATCGGGGTCAGGAGGAGCGCATGTGTAGCCTGCCTTTGCGGCGACTGCACGAATATATGCTTTGCTCAAATATTCTTGGCGATGTTGTTTAGTTATGCTCATCAAACCGCCCTTTGATAAATAAGACCTTGGTGTGAAGAATCGTTTCATCTTCTTAAAGAATGCGGTTAACATTTAGACTAATCAGCAACTAAATTATTATAGTAATTTAAGTATATAAAGATATCTCTTTAAGGTTCTGTCAAGTCTTCGGTAGTTTTGCCTCAGCGAAAAGGCTTTCAAAACTCGGTAGCTGATTTATTTAAGATCTGAGATTGAGGCAAAAGTTGGATAATAGGTACAAATATTAAAAATATAAATAAATACTAACATTTATATCAAATAGAAATTATGCTCCGTATTTGTGGATACAAATTTATCATCGCAGCAACAACTTTTTTCTGATTTTCAATTGTTTCTGCTCCATAAGCACCTCCATGAATCCAAACAAGGCGAACGATTTGATCTGCAATTTCATAACTATGTGGTCGCAGGTTCTTATACCAACCCAAATAACTAGACCATTCATTTTGTGCTGCTACATCATCAATTAGTCTCCATCTGAGCATATAATTTGCCAGATCGACTCCGTTTATTAATCTGCTTAGTTCGTCGTTGGTTTCTTTCTTCACGCATTTTCTGCAATAATTAATTGCAGATAGATAAGAAATTTTTAAATCGAAATCATAGTTTTTCTGCAAAAATAATTCGACGATTGGATCTTCGAGCATATTTGTTAGTCTAAACACCAAATCAAAAAATTCAGGTCGGTATCTTATTTCTAATAGATCGTTTTCTTGATGACGAATCAAATGCATAATCTCATGCGCCACAATATGAGCATCTTCAAGCGACATCGGAGATTTTCCATAATGAACCGCACATTCAAGGTTATTGGCATAAGCCGAAAATCCATCTGGCATTTCAAAATCTCTAAACCATCTTATAAAACCGATACGTTTCTGCCGTTCTTCGTTATAAAATCGATTAAACTCCGGGAAAGATCTTAAGATTGGTCCCAACGCTACCACTTCGTCCACCGGAAATAGCATAACTTGCCTTTAGACCGGACCTATCTATACCTTTCTGATGTTCTCGGATTGTTTCTTCACAAAAACAATATTGAGTTATATAAATAACATCGTCTCTTGCTGCAATACACCACTCTTTTTTGCATATTGGGCATGTAAAGCTAATAAATCCAGACATAACCATTACGTGATCGGGTCGCAAATTCAATTATTCAAAAAAACCGATTCGCAAAATGTTAAGCTATCCCGTTGCCTTCTGGTTTTGACTCGCGTTCTGTATCAGCGTATTCCACATATTCTCACCTTTGATCTCTATTCCACAAGCCTCCGCACGTGTCTTTCCTTAGAATGTTGGATATTCATCGAGACAATCTCAAGAATTCCGGTTCTATTCCATTTTCGTACATCTCGTGGATTACTACCGTGAGATTGTAGGCCACAATTTTCGCCAGAAGTTCGTTTACCTGAGCCGTTGGATTCTTAGATTTCAATGTCTCTCCAAACTTGCGCTTGATGGCCGCATTGGTGGCTTCAATATTGCTACGCTTGTGGTAGTGATCCATGAACTCATCGCGATTAAGCTGGAAATAGTGAAACATCTTCTTCCAGAGCGCTGAACCGCCAGCTCTTGAAATTGCATTCCTTTTATATGGTATGTAGGGAGTAGCGCCAACGCTTGCGGCGATGTTCATGTTATTGCGCGATGAATATGCCATATCAGCAGATATCTCGTTAATGGTGAAGCCCTCGGAGGTCTTTCGCACCAGAGGTCCAAATTGGGGCGAATCATTACTATCGCCATGAGTTATCGCGATGCTGGCAACGATGTTCGTCTTAACGCCAGCACACATGTTGGCCTTTAACCAATGATGCTCTTTCTTCTGACCATGCTTTTCGCCATTATAGGCGCTGAATGTGGTTGTACGAAATCCAGTGGAGTCCACTGAGAAATACGTCTCCAATCCAGCAACAGGCAAAGCAGATAACGTAACTAACTCCTGAAGAATTGGCGTCATTTCTTCTTTGTTAAATAGCTTTGATGGCGCGTTGAAGTGCGGCGCATGTTCGATTTGTCCTCTTTCGGTCGCATTCTCAAATAGGCTGTATGCGCGACGACTGGAAAGCTGAGAATAAACTTTCTGTATGGCACAGAAAAGCTTTTCGCGAATCAATATGCGCGGTCTTCCCATAGTCTGCTCAGGTTCCTGGATGATTATTAGCAGATCTTTCAGCAATTCTGGAAATAGATTGATTTCTATTTTCTGCGCAGCATTATACGCATCCCATTCCTGCGTATAGGTCTGGCGAACTTTCTCGGTAGCAGTTTCCGTTGGAGCGTCCGTCTCGATTTCAAGGTAGTATCGCGCAGCTATGATGTGCTTGCACATTCCGCCATGATAAACAAAGTCCGGACAGGTGCATGTCGTCCCCTTTGCGGTTACTTTGACATCATAGAAACCGTTCCCTGATTGAGATTTTATTTTAAATGTATGATCATTGACTTTTCTTACATGACCTGCTATGCAAATTTCCTTTCCTCGCTTCTCTCTTGAGGTCGGAGATTTTCGCATACGATAGTAACTTCTAAGGCTGTATTTATAATTTATCCTACCGTTGTACCTACTAAGGTATTATATAGCGGTAAAGCATAATTCTATTTTGTCTTAGACAATTAAATGCTAGATTATATGGAGGCAACGAAAGCAGTGGTGAAAGAAGCATATTCGACAAAATAGTTGCTAAATTGGTCGATAAATATCTTTGATCAAAATCGTGTTCTGGAAAACAGATAATATAAGGATTTGTTTTACTTTTTCAAAAGAATTTAGACTTTACAAGTATATAATACTTTTGTATATACAAGCGTGGGAAATTATAAGTACTATGGCGACAGTTATTGTTATATGTCAAGCAAAGCTAATATTAAACTGTATGAATATAAATCTCGCCATAGTATTAATTTGCCGAGTGATTTCGTTAGAGATAGTGCTTTTCCGTTTAAGATTGGTGAAGAATTGGTGGCGAGGATTGAAGGGGAGAGTGTGGTGATCGAAAAAAAGTAAAACGAATTCATTGCCAATTTTATGCTATAAATTTAATACAATCGTCGGAAAAAAACTCAAAATGACCTTTACAAAATGGTGGCAATCCTGGACCCACTATACTTTTGCCTTCTTCTTCAACTTGAGTGCAAAGTTCGTTCAATTTCAGTAGAAATTCCAATGTATTCATTTTTTGCATTTCTCTTGGTAATCCGCAATGATAAGCATTCCAAACTGCATTATCCAATAGCTTATGAGCTTCTTTTAATGGACTGTCTCCAGGATCTTCTAAAGCCAAATATATTTCTCGGAGAGTATGTTTATCTTGAAACACTAATTTGCTTCTTATTTCTCTTAAATTCCTAGCTGCTTTTGAAACTTCTCTAGTAATATCTATTGGAGACTTTTTATTTTTACATGTGAGATTTTCTAAATTTCCCCATTGCGGCCAAGGGAACGAGTTAAAGATTGTTTCCGATGTATATCTTGGATCTCCCTTAAGTGTAGAACATCTGGCTTTAAACCACTCCCAATGTAATGAACGCTGTAGAATTCCAAATGAATAGTCATCTTCCAAAGAAAACGCTTGAATGACATCACTTGGGTGTATCTCAGAGGATATAAATTCAAATATAGGTCGTTTAGTGACTCTTGAACAAGCTATATATCTCTTAATTGTATTTAATTTAGATATTAAAGCATCTCTTTTTCTATGAAGGAGCCACCATTTATTTAAATGATTTTGCCTGCTATTATCTTTTTTTATAGAATATTTATATTCTTCTTGCTCTTCATTTGCATTCTCAATCATTTTTGGTAAAACTTTTTCTTTGATTATGGAAAAAGTTTTAGGGTACTTTTTAACTTCAAAAATTGAATCTCTTGGTTGGAAATCTATCACAAAGCGAGATGGTTGAGAATATAGATTTCCAACCAAGTCTTCGCCCGTCAAATAGGGGAATGTCACTTCCATTGCTTCGGGTTCTAATTTGATTAAATTTTGTCTTTCTATTGGAGTAAGCAAGAAACCTTCGTGACCATGTATTTGTCCTTGGTAACACGATTTAGGATTTTTATTAATGCTGATAATCTTTGCTTTAGCTACATCAATATCCAGAGATAAAGACGAGGATATATTATCTAGCTCGTATTCTTTCCAAGGGCCATCCTTTTTTTCTCCAAGTTGCATTGCTAATTTTCTTTTACCGGGTTTTACATCTCCCTTTATCCAATTTACGATAGATACATGAACAACGGCATCACCACTCCACGGCATTTTAGAAACTGCCTCCATAATTGTTCCGTCATGAGATACTATGTAGTCCAAACCTCCAATTCGAGAGTTGGTCTGGCTTATTGTTTTAGTTCCCACCAAGCCAGCCCTTCCTCCCTCTAGTAGCATATCATGTGCTTTTCTAAACCAATATACGCAATAATCGGCTGTTCCTGGAATACCCGGATTTTCCTTTTTAATTTTATTTACATATTCGTGACCAAATTCTTCCCGCATTTTGTTCTTTGCTTGGAACGGAGGATTACCTATAATTGCGTTAACTTTAGGCCAATCCACAAAGAGAGCATCGCCAACAATGATATTATTATCTAAGTTATCAAATGGCAAGGGATCATCTGCTTCATCCAAGAACAGAGTATTTTGTTTGGTAAAATTAT
>RPOO01000171.1 GCA_003857025.1 Methanothrix sp. | reverse complement strand
GAGCGAGGGCGTGCAGGCAGGAGCAAGCCGGTCCAGCCTGCCCGACAGCCCCAGTTTTTCCGAGCGAAGGTCGACCTCAACGTCGCAGGGAATGAGGCTGTCAAGATGCGGCAAAAGGGATGCAGAGATCTCGGGGATACTCGCTTCCAGCTCCCGGCAAGCCGGGCCGATCTCCTCCGGTGCAATCTCATAAACCATCGGCAACTCCTGCTCCAGCCTCGCCAAAGACTCTTTCAGCTCGCACTCCAAATCGGTCTTGCCGACGATGCCGAGCATCAGGTTTTTCAAAAGAAGTTGCTGGGCGCTGTTCTTCCTTTGCAGCTTTCCCATGGAATCGAAGTAAACAAGCCGAGGGCAGCGGAGATAGAGGCCGATATCGGAGATCCGAACTTGGGTTGGCATCACTAAAACTTATTGCAGTTCATCTTTAAAAATTTTTTCAAATTTAGACAGATTTTCGCGGGAGCCGGTTAAATTCTGAACATTTTCGGCGGCATCGGACGAGCCCTGAAGCGAATCCTGGAGCGAGCCCAAAAGTGAGCCCTGAGGCGTGGTTTGAGGCGAGCCCTGAAGAATCGTTCCTTTCACGGTCTCATTCCCAAAATTTGCCTCTGCTTCTCCTTCGGGTCGGGCGGCCCCGTATTTTCGCAGCCATGCATCCTCCGCCTCGGATCTTGACGGATTGGCGATTCCGGCAAAGACATAAGCTCCGTCGGCGATCTCCAAGGCAAAAGTGCCGATGCCGTCTCCCTCAGCCGAAATCGGCAGGGACCACTGTTCCCGCCCGTCTGAATCGGTCTTGATCAGCAAAGCATCCCGGCCCGTCTTTTCGCTATCCAGTCGTCCGGCAATTATGAATCCGCCGTCCGATGTGCGCTGCAAAGAAGTTCCCGAGCTGCCCTGATAAGTGCGATCCCAGAGCTTTTGCCCCGCCGGATCAGTCTTGATGAGAATAATTCTCTTGTCGCGGATTCCTGATTCGGTCCTGCCCACCACGGCCAGGCCGCCGTCAGTCTCGATTACCTGAAATGCCGCGTCGTCCGACTTGCCGCCGAAGGTCTTGTTCCATTCTTCCGTCCCTTGCGAATCGGTTTTCAGAAGCCAGATATCGTCTCCACCTTTGCCGAAGGATGCGGTCCGACCGGCTGCGACATATCCGCCGTCGCCGGTGCGTACCACGGACATGCCCACATCATCCTCCCGTCCGCCAAAGGCCTTCTCCCATTGCAACTCTCCATCACCGTCCGTCTTCAGGAGCCACAGATCCTTCTTTCCCGATCCGAAAGACTGAGTGTAGCCGGTGACGATGTAGCCGCCATCGCCGCTCTCATCCAGCGACCAGCCGCCGTCACCGGATGAGGAGACGAAACCGCCAAAGACGCGCGACCACTGCAAACTGCCATTCTTATCCATCTTCAGGAGCCAGAGGCGCTCTTCGCCGATTCCCAGAGATGCCGTGCTGCCCGTGACCACATAACCGTCATCTGAAACTTCTCTGACGTAGTACCCTGCATCCTCGCCGGAGCCGCCCAGGATCTTTTGCCAAACAGCATTGCCAGACCCGTCAACCTTGAAGAGCCACAGATCGCTGCCCTGGCCAAGCATCGAGGTGTAGCCGGTAAGGACGTAGCCGCCGTCACTGGCCTTGGCGAGGGACCAGACACCGTCACCGTACGGGCCGCCGTAGGATTTGGACCATTCTTCCGCAGGACTTGCATCTACCGACGCAGCGCAACCGGCAGAGCCAATAAATAAACTTGAAAAACATGAAATAAAAGCGATAAAAATTATGACACATAATATCTTCAGAGGATTTCCAAATTTCATGACCTTTCCGCCTGCTCCTGGTTTAGAAGCCTCGATCCTGGAACTTGACCGATTTGTCGATCTCGAAGGCACCGCGAAGCTGCGTACTGGATTTGATATCGCTCTTGCCCATCTCATGACGGGAGGCAGTGATGCCGTAGTAGCCGTTGAAGCTGGTCTTTGAATCAGTTGCGACTCCCTGCGGACTTGCAGAAGTCTCACCTGATAGAGTTGATTTGTTTGGGGCAGCGGAGTCTGCTCGAAGAGTATCATTTAGTGATGAACTATTTAGTATTGAATTATCGAGCGACGAATTGTCAAGTGGCGAATCATTTAGAGATGAATTATTGAGCGATAAATTATCCGTGCGGGTATTACGGAAGTCTGAACTGTCATCAGATGCCGATCCTGCTGGGAGCTTGGAAGTTTTATTGGCTTGATCTTCTTTCCACGCGTTGAGACGGTTCAATGCATCAGCCATTTTTTCCTGAACCTGGTCGGCATTCGAGTTTGAAGCCAAAGAGCTGGAAGCTTTCAGATTTGCCATGCTCGCTGCATCAATTCCGCCAGAGCCGCTAGCCGTAAGAATGAATACCACCGCCAGGAGGACAAACAACGCTATTTTATTTGCCAACATCTTTTCCACCCATCAATTGCTACCACAAACTTGCTACCCACTATACGGTTGCATTTTATACTAATAATTGTTTCGCATATCCGCCCATCAAAGACTTTTTTTAAAAAGTATTTCTTTCGCCCCGTGGATAGACTTTATCTCTTTCCAATGCATTTTTTGTCTCGTGTACCTGGATTATTTCCCTTATGAGTCTTTGCGACCTCACCAGGATAAGATGCTTGATGCGGTTTACAAGGTAGTGAGCAAGGGCGACCACGGCATTTTGATGGTTGATGCGCCCACCGGAACCGGCAAGACCAGTTGCATCAGCGCGGCACTGGCTGCGGCTCCGGGAAAGATCGTGGTGGCGGTGCGAACCGTATCTCAGATCAACATCTACATCGATGAGATCAATAAAATCTGGTCCAGGACCCAGCATAAGCCCGAAATCGCCTACATGGTGGGCAAGCAGAAGATCTGCCCGCTGGAGCGAGAGTTCCGAAACGAGAGCGTCTACGCCGGTTGCTCACGACTCAGAGAGTGGACCAAGAACTATGTCGGATCGAGGATGAGCAAGAGCAACGCCAGCATCTATGATCCCAATGAAGACAACCTGCCCGATGAGGAGCCAGGCTATCGGACCTTTTGCCCCTTCTTTTTGAGAAGCCGGGAGGCATTTGAGCTGAACGGGACGGTCCACTTCCGCCGCTCCGGGCGAGCACTGGAAGTGGTCGATGATCTAAAGAAGAAGGTCACGCCGCCCACCCAGCTTGAGGAGTCCTGCCAGGGCATTTGCCCTTACGAGATCATGAGCCTCTACGCCCAGAACAGCGATCTGGTGATCATGAACTACTCCCATCTCTTCAGCCCCGAATTTCAGGATATCATTTTTCAGTGGATGGAGATGGATGAAGAGAAGGTCACCCTCATCATCGACGAGGCTCACAACCTGGGCGACGCCGTGCGGGCTATGAATTCAAGGCTGCTCACGCTGCGCATGATCGAATTTGCCGAGCGCGAGGTGGAGAAGTTCGAAGGAACTCTCGGCCAGGCCAAACTGGAAGAGACAAAAGAGAGCGCATCATGGAGGCGGGAAGGCATTCGGGTGATTCGCAGCCTTCTGCCCAGGCTCAAGCGATTCCTGCAGAGCAAACAAGAGCGGATGCCGGAGGGTGAAGCTCTTCTTGATGCGGATCTATTCCGCACCTTCCTCTATGATGAATTGGGAGACATCGACGAGGCGCTTTCCAATTTCTCGGATGTGGCTGTGGCGGTAGCCGATCTCAACTTGGCCGAAGGCGACAAAGAGAACCTGCAAGGCGACATCCAGCCGAGCTTAGCGCTGGTGCTGCTCTTCCTGAGAGATGTCGAAAAAGCGGAAGAGGATATGGCCTACCAGCGAAAGATTGCAGTAACGGGATCTGGCCAAAGAAAGCATGTTCGCCTGGAGGTCAACAACATCGACCCGGCACCCAATATTCGGCGCATCACCGACAACATCAACGCCACCATCATGCTCTCCGGGACCTTCTCGCCCCTGGATGCCTATGAGCTTTACTGCCTGGCAGAAGAAGGCAGAGCAAACAAGCTCAGCCTTCCCAATCCGTTTCCCAAAGAAAACCGCCTGCTTTTAGTCTCGGAGAAGGCCACCACCCAGCTGGAAAACCGGGATGATGCCGACAACCGCGAGGAGATATCCGGGCATATTCGAGCTGTCATCGAATGTATTCCGGGAAACGTGGCCGTCTTCTTTACATCGTACCCCATGATGAACAACTACCGTGAGCTTTGCCTGGCCTCGGCCAGAAAAACCGGCAAGAAGGTCTGCGCCGAGCCGCGCAGTGCCGATGAGGTGCCAGACCTCCTCGACGAGTTCTTCCGCCTGGCCGGGCGAGGGGGTGCAGTTCTGACGGGCGTGTGCGGAGGAAAGCTGGCAGAAGGGATCGACTACAAAGGCGAGGCATTGAACGGCGTGGCCGTGGTCGGCCTGCCGCTGGCGGCCTACGACGAGATCCAAAAGGAGATCAACGCCTACTACTCTCGCAAATACGGGAAAGCGAAGGGAATGCTCATCGCCTACACTCTTCCCGCTATCAATAGAGGCTTGCAGGCCGCAGGAAGGGTCATCCGATCCGAATCGGAGAAAGGCATTCTTCTCTTCTGCGACCGCAGATTTGGAAACGTTTCCGGCGGCGTCAGCGAATTTCTCCCTTCCTGGGTTAGGGATGAGATGATCGCAGTCGATGCTCGCCTGGGTCGAGAGATGATTGAAGAAAAGATTGCCCAGTGGGGATCGCCCAATTGCGCGCCTGCTGCCCACGGTATCCGCGAATCGAAACAAACGGGCAATCAAAGAGGCCAGCACAAGTCTCAAGGGCAGGAGAATTTCGGATTCCAGCCTGCGTCCAGGAGAAGAAAGTCAGGCAAGGGCGATAAAGCAGACTTGAGAGAGCTGGCCAGAAAACTGGGACTGGGAAAGACGCTCCCGGAGAGCAAGAAATAGACGAAACTTTAAGATAAAAAGTGTTGATAAAGTGCTTATAAATAATTGATAGATGAAAGCGGTTCTCGTCGCTTACTGCTCTTTTTGCTCGGTGATCTCCACTATCCGCAGGGGTATAGCTCCCAGGGCTTTGCCGATGCTGGACTTTGCAATTCTCCCTGCGTGCTCCTCGCTCTCGGCATTGAATATCTTGATCTCAAAGAGAAGTGCCACCAGTGCCGTGCTGGCCACGAGAAATACGCCATCCAGAGGCTCCTGGCACTCCGGGCAGTCCCACTGGCCGACTTCTACCTCAACAAAATCCATCTTTCTTTGGTTCAATCGCTTGCCCGCTTCAGAGATGGCCACGCCGATAGCGTCGTCCTCAGTCTTGACATCTCTGACATGCCAGGCACCCTCCAGCAGGACAATGAAATTAGGCATCTCATTTCCGTTAGAATCCTTATCATATAGTCCTTGTGATGAATCGAATTGATGAAACGAATGAGGGAATGATGCAAGGATAGATGCAGGGATGGGAAAAAAATTGATCGAATAAGATAAGTCCTTCGACTACCCATCTTTTCAAGCGTGAAAATCGTTTACATCGAGGATTTCCTGGATCGATATCCTGCAAACCCGGTCGAGAACCCGGATAGAGTCCGGCTGCCGGCCTTGGAGCTTCGGGAGGCCGGATACGAATTTATAAAGCCCGCGCCAGCAACCCTGGAAGACATATCGAAAGTGCACGGCAGAGAGCACATCGACTGCGTGTTGGCCAGCGGCCACTATGCAGCGGCGAGCCGGGCCGCCGGAGGAGCCATCGCGGCTGCCGAGCTTGCCGTGCAGGGCAGTCCGGCCTTCGCCCTGATCCGACCGCCGGGGCATCACGCTTCATACAACCGGGCCTGGGGAATGTGCTACTTCAACAGCATGGCCATCGCGATAAAAAAGGTCAGGCTAAAGGCAGAGCGAGCGCTGATAATCGACATCGACCTGCACTTCGGAGACGGGACTGTGAGCATATTTCGAGGCGACGACAAAGTTAAGATCGTCAATCCGGGATCGGTGGACCTAGATTATAGCTATCTCGGCATGGACTGCACCGGCTACCTGGGCCAGATTGAAAAAGCGATGGAAGGATTCGAGTTCGACATCATCGGAGTGTCGGCTGGATTTGATACCTACGAAGAGGATTGGGGCGGGCTTTTGAGACTTGAGGATTACAAAGATATCGGAGAGCTGATCCGCCGGGGCTCGGAGAATTGCGGCGGGAGAAGGTTTGCGATACTTGAAGGCGGCTATCACCCGGATCTGAGGCTGTGCGTGAAGAGCTTTGTGGAAGGCTTCCACTGAACGAAAACTGTTTTTTTGCGAAATGGCAAGAGTCACGCTTGAGTGCAAACGCGATTCGCTCCGGAAAAAAGCTACTGCAAGATTTTTCTATTGGTTTTGGACCGTTTATTGTATCGTTTCAATTGGACCGTTTTTGGGTTACACATTTTCCAACGCAGACCTCAATGCAACTTTGGCCGCCCGAATTTCTTCATAGCTGTATGCGCCGGGCGACAATCGCTCGTTGCGAGCCTCTTCCATTGCCGCCGTTAAAGCCTTCATCGTCTCCACCGATCCAGGGCACGACTCATTCACCTTGACTCGATCTTCCGACCCGTAAATTCCCAGGAACGGAAAGATACGGCATGACCAGGGCCGGGCCGAATAGAGCTTGCAGCCTTTCGCTGCGGGATCGTAAAATTTGCATGGCTTGATGTGTTTGAAGTCCAGGACGCCAGGCTTGTCGGGATCGGGAATAGTGTACTTCTTCAGGGCTTTGTTTAGCGGGATCTTGAGATGCTTTGCAAGAAGGGCTGTATCCTCTTGCCG
>RPOO01000170.1 GCA_003857025.1 Methanothrix sp. | reverse complement strand
TGGAGATACTGATTATTTTATTAAAATTGTAGAATAATATATAAGATATCGATTTTAATGAAAAATCAGCACAAAAATTTTGCAAAATTTGCAGTCCATTGAATTCAACAATGGAGGGCAAAAGCGTTTGCCCTGAATTAAATTATAAAAATATAGATATTAGTCACTGAAGCGCGTCAATTTTTGATTTGGGATAAGATCCGAGCATCTTGACCATCGAAGCTTTTTTTGTTATCTCTGAAAGTGCTTCCTTGACAATTGCATCATTTACATGCCCTTCCAGATCGATGTAAAAGTAGTAGTCGCCAATGCCCTTACGGCTGGGCCGGGACTCGATTCTGGTCAGGTTTATTTGGCGCTTGGCGAACTCCTGCAAGATGGAGAAGAGTGCGCCGGGCCGGTCGCGCTGCAAATAGACGACAAGCGAGGTTTTATCGCGGCCTGAAGCATCCGGAATCCCCCTTCCCGCGACGACAAACCTTGTAATGTTATCGCTCTCATCCTGAACTTCTCTGGCCAGAATTTGCAGACCGAAATCCCTTGCCGTGGATTCGCCGGCGATGGCCGCCATCTCCGGGAACTCCTGGGCGAGGTGCGCGGCATGGCTGGTGGAGCCGGTGGTTCTGATCTCGACACCGGGAAAATTGCGGCGCAGGTACTGGCGGCACTGGGCCAGGGCCTGGGGGTGTGAGAGAATGATCTTGATCTCGCCCTCACCGCGGCCCACCAGGCAATGCCTGACCGGCAAATTTACCTCGCCCAGGATCACAACATCCAGGTGCAAAAGAAGGTCCATGACCGCAGTCACCGCTCCTTCCAGGCTGTTTTCCACCGGGACGACGCCCTGGTCCACCTCGCCCGACTCGACGGCTCTGAGGACCTCATCGAAGTCTTTGAAGTAAACCAGCCCGGCCTCTCGCCTCGCTTCTGGCATGGATTTGCACCAGCGAAGCGCCGCCTTCTCCGAGTAGGTCCCCTGCGGCCCCAAGACACCGATCTTCAATTTGCCGCTTCTCCTTTGGTTTTTTGTTCCAGCTCCGCGATCAATTCCGCGGCCCGGTCCACGTTGATTCTGCGCTCGGCTGCCATGCGAGCCGCGACGATCTCAATCAGGTCGCACTTGGCCCCGGCCTGTACTGCCACGTTCTTGGCGTGCAGGGACATGTGCCCCCTCTGGATGCCTTCCGATGCCAGGGCGCGCAGCGCGGCGAAGTTCTGGCAGAGGCCCACGGCGGCAATTATGCGAGAGAGATCGTCGGCGCTCTTCACGCCCAGGATCTTCACCGTGGACTTGGCCACGGGATGAACGCGCGTTGCGCCTCCCACCAGTCCCACAGCCACGGGCAGCTCGATGGTGCCTACCAGATCGCCGTCCTTGTTCTTCTCGTAGTGAGTAAGCGATTGGTAGCGCCCGCTGATGGAGGCAAAGGAATGCGCTCCGGCCTCCACGGCTCTCGTGTCGTTTCCTGTTGCCAGCACAACCGCAGTGACGCCGTTCATGATGCCTTTGTTGTGTGTCGCCGCCCGGTAGGGATCGACCTCTGCCAGCGCTGCCGCCTGGATAATGCCGTCCACGACCTCGTGGCCGCCGATCTCCTCCGCCTTGAAGACCGCCCTGGCGCGAGCCAGCCTTTTATCAGCAAGGTTGGAGATAATACGCAAGTAAACCCTGCCGCCGGTGATCTCCTCCACGCGCGGCGCGAGCGCCTCGGCCATGGTGTTGACCGCATTGGCACCCATAGCATCCCGGCAGTCCACGATGAGATGCACAACCACCATCGGGCCGACACGGGAGTCGATGACATAAACCTCGATATCCTTGACGCCGCCGCCGTACTTGACGAGCATGGGATCTTTGTCGTTGGCCATGCGGGTCAGCTCGTCTTTATGCAGGAGGATGCTCTGCCGGGCCGAGAAGGGATCGACGACTCCCGTCACCTGGATTTGGGCGCGCATCACGGGGCCGGTGCTGGAAGTCGAAAAGCCGCCTGCCTCTCGGGCCATTCTCGCTCCGTTGCTGGCAGCCGCGATCACGGAGGGCTCTTCGGTGGCCATGGGAATGAGAACCTCGCGGCCATCGATGATGAAGTTGGTAGCGATGCCGAGCGGCACCTGGATTACTCCAATCACGTTCTCCACCATCTTGTCCGCCTGCTCAATTCCGAGGCCCTTTTCGACCTGTGATACCTCTTCAGCACCAAGGCCGGACTCATTCGCCGCAGCCTTCAGCCTCTCGCCGGGAGGAAGCTTGTAGAATCCTGATATTCTGGAAGTCACTAATCTCACACCTTGTCAATATGTATGAAAAGCATTTGAAGGGGAAAAACTTTATTCCAGCCGGAGGATTTATTTTTGATGGCAAGTCCGTCCGTCTTCCCCGCCGCCCGGAAGATCTCCGAGCTGGAAAACATTGTGGGCAGGCTCAGTCCAGTGCAAAAGATGCTCCTTGGGACCGATGGATCGGTGACGAGCCTTTTGGAGGTCATCACCGGCAGCCCGATTGAAATTGAGACGCTGGAGCAGCGGACGGTTCCCGCGACCGAGGCAGTGGCCCGGGACTTGTTGATAAATCCGGGAGACGACGTCAACTATCGCGTGGTCAAGCTCAAAAAGGCCGCAGACGGCGAGACACTGATCTACGCTGTTTCTCACACGCCCCTGCAGCGACTGGAAGCAAGCTTCAAGGACGACCTCACGCAAGCCGACATTCCCATCGGCGTCATCCTGAAGAAGCACCGGATCGAGTCAAGGCGAGACATTACCGATGCGGAATACTTGCGGGCCGACGCGAACCTTTCCCGGATCTTCAGCACCTTCCCTCGCGAGCTGATGCTGCGGCGCAGTTACAAGATCTTCCGGCATGGCGAGCCGCTCATTGCCATACAGGAAACCTTTCCTTACAACAGCTTTCAGGACGAGCGCCGCGTGATCGTCGAGACGCCTGCCCGTATCCATCTCACCCTGACCGATCTTACCGGCAACTGCTGCCGGGTGGACGGCGGCGTGGGAATCGCGCTCGACGAGCCCGGCATCTTGCTGGAAGCGGAAAAGGCAAACGAGATCTCTGTGGCAGGCGAATCGGACGAAGTTGCAGAGCGCGCCCGACTGGCGGCGCAGGCTGCATCTGAACACTTCGGCCTGGGAGGCGCGCGTCTGACCGTTCGCAGCGCATACCGGGCGCACGTGGGCCTGGGAGGCGGGACGCAGCTTGGCATTGCGGCGGGAAAGGCGCTTTGCGAACTCTACCGCCGGGATGCGACCGTGCGCGAGATCGCCAGAGCCGTGCGCCGGGGCGGAACGAGCGGCATCGGCACGGCAGCCTTCGAGATGGGCGGCTTTGTGATTGACGGGGGCCACAGCTTCGGACCGGGGAAAGAGAAAGCCGACTTTCGCCCTTCATCCGCAGCAGGCGGCATTCGCCCGCCCCATGTTCTGGCGCGCCACGATTTTCCCCGCGACTGGAAGATCATTCTCGCCATTCCCGATATTCCCAAAGGAGCCCACGGCCAGGCGGAGCTGGACATCTTCAAGAAATACTGCCCCGTGCCCCTGGCGGATGTGCATGAGCTGTGCTACCAGATCCTGGTGCGAATGGTGCCGTCCGTGGTGGAAGAGGATCTGGATGAGTTCGGAGCCGCGGTGAACCGGGTTCAAGAGCTGGGATTCAAGAAGGTGGAGGTAATGCTTCAGCATCCCGTTGTTCAAAAGTTGATGGACGGGATGAGATGCGCCGGTGCCGCCTGCGCTGGCCTGAGTTCCTTCGGGCCGACGGTTTACGCCGTAACCGATACGCAAGGCAGGGATATTGAGGCTGCAGCCCACGAAGTCATGAAAGACGTTGGCGGAGAGGTCCTGATCACCTGCGCCAGAAACGAGGGCGCGAGGATCAGAGCCGTTTGAGACAAAAGGTGCATCCAATTTATTGGACCCAAGTGACTAATCCCGTTTAATAGTAATATGATAAATTGCAGCGATATTCGAATCGCAGTAGCCAGAAGAGTTGATTCAATTGAGTGATATCAAATCATTATTGGAAAAGTTGAGCAATGCTCACGGCATATCCGGCTGGGAAGGCTCCATCCAGCAGATAGTGAAAGAGGAGATAGCACCTTACGTAGATGAGATTCGAGTGGATGCCTTGGGCAATCTCATCGCCACCAAGAGGGGCGAGAAGCCCTCCATCATGATCGAGGCTCATGCCGATGAGATCGGACTCATGGTAAAGCACGTCGACGAGAAGGGATTCATCCGGTTCATCCGCATCGGCGGCTGGTTCGACCAGACCCTGCTCAACCAGAGAGTCATCGTTCACACCAGATCCGGCCCCGTGGTCGGCGTGATCGGCTCCAAGCCGCCCCATGTCATGCGAGAGGAGGACCGCAAGAAGGTGGTTGAGGCCAGGGACATGTTCATCGACATCGGCTGCGACAGCCAAAAGGAGGTCGAGGACCTGGGAATCCTGCCCGGCACGCCCATATCCATCGACCGCACCTTCGCCGATCTGCAGGGCGACAAAGTTACCGGCAAAGCCTTCGACAACCGCGCCGGACTGATAGTGATGATCGAGGCGCTGAAGAGGGCCAAGACAGCGTCCACCATCTACGCCGTGGCCACCGTGCAAGAGGAGGTCGGCCTGAAGGGCGCGAAAGTGACGGCCTTTGACCTGAACCCGGATCTGGCCATCGCTGCCGATGTGACCATACCCGGCGACCATCCCGGCATCGAGAAAAAGGATGCACCGATTGAGATGGGCAAGGGACCTGTTCTGGTCCTGGCGGATGCATCCGGCAGGGGCCTGATCGCTACGCCCCAGGTCATCGAATGGTTGGTGGGCACGGCCAAGGAGTTTGAGATTCCGGTGCAGTTGGAGGCGTCCGACGGCGGGACCACTGATGCTACTTCCATCTACCTCACCCGATCCGGAATTCCTACGGGCGTCATAAGCGTGGCCACCCGGTACATCCACTCGCCGGTAGAGGTGCTGTGCATTAGCGACATCGACAAAGCCGCCGATCTGATGGCAAGAAGCCTGGAGACCGCATCCAGATATTTTAAAGTATAATCTCGAACTAACATCTCGAACTAATCTATTTTAAAATAAATAATTTTTTAATAAGTAAGTTTTTAATTATTTTATTTTTTTTTTGTTTTTTATGAAAATTAGATGCTGATCGTAGACATTGATTTATGTCCCGCATAGAAAAAGATATTAACAGTTTCAAATATAAATATGGAAGCCCTTCCGGAAGTCTCCGGAGGTCTTCTCAGTTGGATTTAGCTTGAGCCGATTAGGCTTATCACGAGGAATCCAAGAACCACGCCTACGACAAATACAACTGCGAAAGAGGCATAGATCAACGATTCGGCTAATACGAATGCTTCCATCTAAATCATCTCACTACAAGGACTGGAATTGGGGACCAATAGAGTACTTTCTGCACAACGCTTCCGATCAGCAGTTTGGATGCTCCGGACTCGCCGTGGCTACCCATGATGATCAGATCAGCCTTCTCTGCACCGGCGGTATCGATAACTGCGTTAGCAGGGGCACCGATGCGCACAATTGTGTCTACGGTAACGCCCAACTTTGCACCCATGGCCTTGATGCTGTCAACAGCCTTTCCTCCGGCGGTCTTGAGCTTGTCCTCGACTTCCTTTCTGTCGGATCCAAGCTGCCTGACGGCGCTGGCGATGACAACCTCATTGATCACATTAAGTGCAATAACCTGTGCGCCGAGGCCCTTGGCAAGCTCAATGCCCTCCTCAGCGGCTTTCATGGACTTGTCTGAGCCATCTGTAGCAATCAAAATGCGCTTGTACATCCTATCCCACCTTTGGAGAACTTATCTCGCAGACATTGTATAAAAAGCTATCTTCCGATTTCAAGGATTCTCAAGGCCAACAGTGCCGCATTATCCCCATTATCGATGCCGACGCAAGCCACTGGAACGCCGGGAGGCATCTGAACTATTGACAGGAGTGCATCCAGCCCGCCCAGCTTTGCACTAACCGGAACGCCGATAACCGGTCGTGCCGTCTTGGAGGCTATGACGCCGGGCAGTGCAGCGGAAAGGCCGGCAATGGCGATGAATACGCGAGCATCCGTTTCTAAGATATACTTTTCCAGCTCAGATGGATTCCTGTGAGCCGAGAGAATTTTGTACTCGAAGCTTGCTCCCTTCTCTTCCAGCCTGCGCAGGACTTTGTCCACAATCGCTTGATCAGATTTTGACCCTGAGATCACTGCAATGTCCACCATTTAGAACTCCCTCAAAACATTTTGCTTCCAATCTATCCCTGATCTCGTCCGTGCATATCATGCTGTTTTTGCACGCTCATGCGAATCAAGATCTTAAAAATATCCCGGACGGCTCCGGCATCCAGGTTCAGCTCCGTTGCCAGGTCGGTTGCCTTACCCAGAACCAGCTTCTCCCGCTCCGGATCGCTTATCGGCCTATTCTCGGCCCTCTTGGCCTCGAAGATTCTTTTGGATACTTCAATGCGCTGATCGATTAGCTTTATGATCTTCTCATCGATCTCCTCGATCTGTTTGCGGTGTTCAGCCAGAACCATTTTTATTGCCCTCTTCCCTTGGATGCACCCTTATTGTTCGCTTTAGTTCTTATGATTCTTCCGCCCAAGATTTTCCAGGCATCCTCCAGATCATCTGCGCCCGCCCTGCCCAGGAGCGCCGCATAAGCAGGTCCGGTGCCGGACAGGCTCACGCCCTCCACGCCCACCTGCAAGGCCAGGAGCAGCGGCTCAACCGGAAGACCGAGCGCCCCGCAGTAGGCACAG
>RPOO01000169.1 GCA_003857025.1 Methanothrix sp. | reverse complement strand
ATGAGAAGCTCTTCGGCGAGATCAAGAGACCAGGAGCCGGAGCGCAGGTATCGGGCAATCCGATTAAGGCCAGCGAAGGCGCACCCATTCAGGGCTACATGTGAGGAACATGCAAACCAAAGAGAAAGTGATGCTGCATAAAGGCATGGACAAGGTCAAACGCATGCAGTACGAAGAGGCGTTGGAGGTATTTGATCGCCTCCTGGCAGTCAACTCCCAGATTCCCGAAGCCTGGAACAACAAAGGCGTGGCGCTCTTTCGGTTAGGACGCTCGGACGAGGCCCTGGAATGTTACGGCAAGACCCTCGCCATCGACCCGGATAACCTGGATGCGTTGCGCAATACCGGATTTGTCCTGCGCTGCCTGGGGAAGAATGAAGAGGCACTGCAAGTGTACGACACGGTCCTGCAAAAAGGCGGAGATGCCATCGATTTTGAGTCCACGGCAGGAGTGCTCATCTCCCTGGGAAAGCTGGAGGAAGCCATAAACTGCCTGTTCCTGGCCAAAGATATGATGCCTCTCGATCGCTTTGAGGAAGAGATCGGGATTCTGAAAGGAATGATCTTGGAGAAGAAGAACCCCGCTCCAGAGCCCGTTCCGGAGGCAAAAAAGGACGGAACGGACGCAATCCAAACAACGGAAGGAAAAGAATAATACTTCAGAAGAGCAATACTTCAGAAGAGCAATACTTCAGAAGAGCAATACTTCAGAAGAGCAATACTTCAGAAGAGCAATACTTCAGAAGAGCAATACTTCAGAAGAGCAATACTTCAGAATGGCATTATTAGTATTATCAAACATAATCAGCCAACTGAAAAATATTTAATTTTGATTCTAAAGGTCTCAGGGCGCGGGGTATCTACCAGGCCGGTGAAAGGCTTGGATGATGATGCTTTGGCGGCAGCCAAGAGTTCGGATGGGGGAGGATGATTGGGGTTGAAAGGCTTTATCATGATCAATGTCGAGCCGGGTGCGGAAAAGGCAGTCCATGATGCTTTGGCGGGCATCAAGGGAATTCGCGAGGTTGTGCCGGTTTATGGCGAGAGGGATTTCATTGCCATTGCCGATGTGGAGAGCATCTCTGACCTCAACCGGGCCGTCCTGGCGGCAAGAGAAGTCGCCGGTGTCACCTATACGCAGACCATCCTCGGCATGGAGCTGAAGTATTAGGGCAGGAAGAAATAGCGCAAGAGAATTCATAGTTAGTGGAAGCAGAGCAAGAATAGCGGGGATGCAAGATTTCCGGGCATGATTTTGGCCGTTTGGGGCCGCTCTATCTCAGCGTATTCGTAGCCGTTCTCGGGTTCTCGCTGGTCGCGCCCATCTTTCCTCATTACGCCATGAGCCTTGGCGCATCTTATACGCTGCTCGGCATCATCGTCTCCATCTACGGTGCAGTGCAGCTGATCAGCCAGGTCCCCATCGGGCGGCGTTCCGATCGCATAGGGAGAAAGAAGATTCTGCTTTTAGGGCTTCTCAGCTTCACCATCATGCCGCTCCTTTACATCTATGCCACGGATGCCTACACGCTGCTTTTCATCAGGGCTTTCGGAGGGGTGGGGGCCTCGGCGGTCTGGCCGCTGGCTATGGCCCTCATTATCGAACAGGCCGGGACCGCGAGCAGAGGCGCGGCTATGGGCTGGTACAATGCCTCCTTCTTCTCGGCACTGGCTTTCGGTCCTCTGATCGGGGGTGCGCTCTACGACTCCTTCGGCATGAGCGCGCCTTTCTATTTCTGGGCGCTCCTTGGTGCAGTCTCATTTGTAATCGTATTTTTCCGCGTGCAGGAGCCGGAAAAGATGGAAGCCGTGCCGGGAAACGAAAACAAAGCAGCATTGGAGCGGCTAATTAATCCCGGTTTTCTTCTCACGTTTCTTGCCTGCTGCTCCGTGGTTTTATGGGCGGGAATCGTGGGGGGCTTCAACTACACCATGCTGCCCGGCTTTGCCTCGCGGCTGGGATTTTCGGCAACGGATGTCGGGCTGATCTATGCGGCTTACGGGGGCAGCACCGCGCTCTCGAACATCTACTTTGGCCGCCAGGCCGATCGGGGTTGGAGAAAGCTGCTCATGTTTGCGGGCTGCCTGGCTGGGGTCCTATCCTTTGCCGCGCTCTCCGTTGCCACGAGTCTGCTTCAGGTAGTCCTCCTTTTTGCAGGAATTGGGACGGGCATGGGCATGGGAACTCCGGCGGCTGCAGCGCTCATCGCCGATATCACCTGCACTTCCCGGCGCGGGGAAATCTACGGCATCTTCAACACCTCTCGCATGTCGGGCGTGGTGGTGGGACCGCTGGTTGCCGGGCTTACCGCTGATGCCTACGGAGTGAACGGTGCAGTGACGGCCTTCGTGGCCATAGCTGCGGGAGTGACGCTGCTCGCTTTGGTGGTGCATGAACCGGAGAAGGAATTGGAACGGAAATGTAATTTGTAGAGTTCGAAATGAAGATCTTGAACAATGGAATCGGACTGAGTTGAAATCAGATCCTTGCCAAAATGGCTGCTTGCCGGCTGGATGTTGGCCAAATCAAAATGAGAATCCTCAACGGTATCGATGATGAGGCCAATTACCGACAGCTTTTTTGCCCCGCCCCGCGCCTTTGACCTTGAGGAATAATAATGGCGGATGAGGACCAGGCAGTATTGGAACGATATGTGCCTTTTTGCCCTAAATGCGGCAATGAGTGCGAGCATAAAGAGCTCCGGCGGGCCCTGGACGCGGACAATTGGAAGAAGATTGTGATTGAGACCATCTTCTACTGCAAGCGATGCGACAATTACTGGAGCGATGGCTTGGTTGAGAAAGGCTACAAATGACCTTTGATGATCTTTAAACGATTTCATTTCAGGGACCTACCTTTAAATGATTTACCTTTACTACAGCGACCGATTTCAAAATTACAACTTTGGGCCTGAGCACCCCTTCAATCCGGCTCGCCTGATGCTTGCATTCACGCTCATGGAAGCGTCCTGCCTGCTGGATGATGCCACGTGCCGGGTCGAGCCTGGCCTTGCTTCCGAGGCAGATCTTCTCCGCGTCCATACCCTAGATTATTTGAAGGCGGTCAAATCCGAGGAGCCTGACCTTGCCTTCGGCCTGGGCAGCGATGACACTCCCGTATTCCCTGGCATCTGCAATGCCTCGCGCCTTTTGGCCGGCGGCAGCATTGATGCGGCCAAGCGCATGATCGCAGAGGATTGCTGTGCATTTAACATCGGAGGCGGGCTGCATCATGCCATGCCAACCCAGGCATCGGGATTTTGCGTCTTCGACGACCCGGCTCTGGCCATTTGCGTCCTGAAGGATAAGTTTGAGCGGATTTTATACATCGACATCGACGGCCACCACGGCGACGGAGTGCAGCAGATATTTTACGAAGACCCGTATGTCCTCACCATCTCCATGCATGAATCGGGCGCGTACCTGTTTCCCGGCACGGGCTTTGTGGATGAGATCGGGGCCGGATTCGGGCTTGGTTATGCGGCGAACATTCCCATGCCCATGTACGCAGGAGACGACGAGTACCGTCATGCCTTCGAGGAGATCGTTCCCCGGCTCTTCGAATGGTTCCGGCCCGATGCAGTGGTGGCGCAGCTGGGCGTTGACACCCACTATTCCGATCCCCTCACCAGCCTGAATGTCACCATGACCGGATACACCTACCTGGTCCGCCGCATCATCGAGCTGACAGGTAAATATGCACGCGGCAGGCTTCTGGCCCTGGGCGGCGGCGGCTACAACATGGAGGTCGTGCCGGTGGCCTGGACCAGCGTCCTTCACCTCATGCGAGGCGAGGCGCTGCCGGAATTTCTGCCTCCTTATTGGGTAGAGTTCTTCATGAATCTGGTGGGCAGGGAGCCTCTGGAGCTTCCGGATATAGATATGAATATAGGACTCCAGACCAAGAAGAGGATTACTGCAGAACTATCGGGCACTTTGCAGGGCCTGAAGGACAAGCTGTCCGAGGTTCATAAGATATTTTAGCTCTGGTACCGGCTAATTCCTGCGAATTTATGGACGCATGCACTCAAAATTTGGGAATGTAATTTTTAAGGGACGATAAAACAAGAAGCCGAGCAATAATCAAGCAATAATTGGCGAACGCAAACAATAAAACAAGAAAGGTTATATCTCCTCCCGGCGACTTTTGGAAATGATGAATCTCCAAAAAGAGGGTGCCATCTCCTTCGAGACCGATGGCGCTTTCTACAATCCCAAGATGCTGCTCAACCGGGATATCGGTGTGGCTATGGCCAGAGCCCTTTCTCTCACCGAGTATCTCGATGCCCTCTCTGCCAGCGGCATTCGCGGCATGAGAATGGCAAAGGAAGCAGGAATTCCCGCGGTCACATTAAATGATGTCAGCCCGGCTGCCTGTGAGTTGATTGGCAGGAATCTGAAGAGAAACGAGCTTTCTTGCGAGGCCGTCTGCAGCAATGCCAACGTCCTGCTCCATCAGCGACACTTTCAGACTGTGGATCTGGACCCGTTCGGCTCGCCCTCATCCTACCTTTCCGCAGCCAGCCGGTCCGCTCTTTCCTATCTTTTCATCACTGCCACCGATACGGCACCGCTATGCGGGGCTCACTACTACAGCGGTGTGCGAAAATACATGGCGCGACCGCTGCGCACCGACTATCATCGAGAGATGGGGGCCCGCATCCTGCTCGGCCTGGCTGCAAGAGAGCTGGCGCGCCTGGACAAAGCCATGCAGCCCGTGCTTACTCACGTCACCGACCACTATGTGCGCACCTACCTGCGCCTGAGCAAGAGCGCGAAGGCGGCTGACAAGTGCCTGGAAAGCATGGGCTATGTGGAGCACTGCCCGGCCTGCGGCAGCTTTGCCCTTTTACACGAGCCCCGTCCGAAAGGCTCGTGCGAATACTGCTTCGGCAAGACCATCCTGGCCGGTCCCCTGTGGCTCGGCAAGATCCAGGATGCTGAGATCATACGCCGCGCCAGGACCGAGCTGGTGAGCAGCGCACGGGCCGGCAAGCTTCTGCAAAATTGTGAGTGCGAGGTGGATGCGCCCATGTACTACGATCATCATAGTATCTGTGAGAGACTAAATATTACCCCCGGCAAGATCGATGAGGTCATCGAAGCCCTAACCATGTCAGGCTACAAAGCCTCTCGTACTCATTTTTGCGGCCTCGCCATCAAAACCGATGCGCCTCTTTGCTCCGTGGAAGAGGCCGTAAAAACTGCCTAATATTATTTAAATTTTAAAAAAAGTTGGACGACTTTTGGAACCTAAAACTTAATAAAGGAGAAGAGACGTAATAGTGATAGCTGCATTATGAAAGGATAATGCAGGCATTCGCGGCACGAGGTGACGTTTATTACCCCCTTCATTGCTACTCCCTTTCGCATCTCGTGCCATCCCTTATAACAATTAGATGGATTTTGCTATAGCTTTGTCTGCTGGGAGTTCCTTGCCGGATCTGGTCTCGCGTTTCTTGATCTACTTTATCTTGGGTGAATCGGATAGGTTACCGCCTTCACGGCCCAACTTCGCGGGCATGGGCTGCAGCCCGGTCTCAGCTTTTATTGCAGCCCTCCTCCGGTCCACCTTCCTCACATTTTCATTAATCTACTCGGAAGGTGGATCAAAGAGCAGCAGATGAGTTCGGCCCGCTGCCTGACATCTTCACGCCCCATGGCTTTGCTATGAAGTGACGGTATGGCTCGGAACGGGGCGCCTTGGCATTTCAGGAGCTTGGGACTTGAGAGTTCTGGTCTAGTTCAGGTTTCTATCCGACTTGTCCGGATCTGATGCAAGGCTTGTGCTCGGCGCAAAACTATGAAATAATCGTTAGACCAACTGCTCGCTATGAAGATTGCATTGCTTGGTGGGACCGGCGACATCGGCACGGGCTTTGCCGTGCGCTGGGCGGCGAATCATGAGATCATCATCGGCTCAAGAAAGGCGGACAAGGCCAAGGAGGCAGCGACAGCCGTCATGCAAATGCTGGACGGAAAGGGGAACGTCTGGGGTACGGATAACGGTAGCGCTGTGGCCGCGGCAGACGTGGTGGTGCTCTGCGTGCCTTACGAGCATCTTGTTTCAGTGACCTCTGATCTGCTGGCATCCTATTCAAATCAACTGGTCATCTCGCCGGTGGTGCCCATGAGCTACAACGGCAAGTTCTTCCAGTTCGTGCCGCCAAAAGAAGGCAGCGCCGCCATGCAAATTCGCTCGCTTCTTCCTGAGGGAATTAAAATTGTATCCGCTTTTCATACCATCTGCGCCGCGGCATTGCAGGCCAAAGACCGGGAGCTGAAGGCGGACGCCTTTTTATGCACCGACGACCCGGAGGCTCTGGAGACCGTAAGCCGCCTGGCTCTGGAGATCAAGAGCCTAAGGCCGCTGAACGCCGGTCCTCTGGCGGTTTCGGCCATAGTGGAGAGCCTGACTCCCATGCTGCTGAATGTAGCCCGCAAGAACAAGATCAAAGACGCGGGAATCAAGATAGTCTCCGAGCGGTAAAGCCGACTCTTTCAACTCTTTTTGCTTGAGTCCGTTCCAAGATGAAAACTATTATAAAAAAGGTTTTCCGGCTCTATTCTTTTTTGCTCCATCTCTTTATTTATATGATTTTAAATTATTCCCTTCAGCAGCTCCGAGGGATTAATCAGTCCCATTCTCTGCCAGATGATGTAGATGCCGATAAATGTCCCGGCCATGGCACCCAGGTTGGCCAGGGATGCGACCAGGATGACCTTGAAGAGCCGATTCTTCATCATCTCATCGAAGCTGTTCGCTTGCGCCAGCTTCTTCAGGTCCGATACGGTAGGCTTCTGCTTCCAGGCCT
>RPOO01000168.1 GCA_003857025.1 Methanothrix sp. | reverse complement strand
TGAGTGGAGGCTGCCATCGGCCACAGAACCGTCCACGCTCGCAGTCGCACCCTGATTAGTGAGAGCCATGCCAGCGGTCACCTGAGAGCCGGACAGATCCACAGACTGGCTGGCTTGCATGCCCTGGCGCGTGAGATACGCATGGCCGGTGAGGTGGCCGCCTGCGTTTGAGCCGCTCATGGTGGCAGTGCCAAAATAGCCGCTGCCAAAATAGTTTTGATTGGCGCCGACATCTCCGGAGACAGATAAATCTCGTTTGTCTTCCAGAATACTCGATTGGGCGTCCAATGTGGCTTCTTCGGAGACCGAGGACCCGGTGTCGAGGTTGTAGCTGCTCTCCAAGCCCACATTATCTGCCCCGCTGTCCCCTGAGAACGAGACATCTATGGCTGAGCCTGGACCTGAAATCATGATGATACTGACTATTAATGCATAGAAAATTGGCAACGAATGTGACTGACGGAGCGTATTGATTCCCTCCAACAATGGGCGATGGTTATTTTAAAATGAAACATATAAGAATGCGATATATAAGAATAGTGGTACAAATAATATGGATTATTCAATATTGTCAAAAATTACTGTTAAAATGATTTGTTGTTTGCGGACAGTTTTGATTGGGAAGCGATCCGACGCCAAAATAGGATTTGGTCATCCTTGCGGCCCTATTTCTTCTGCGTTTCGCCATCTAGTATTTTGCCATAAACAAAAGAATATTCACAAAGAAATAAATCATCGACTCGCGATGAGTTCGAAGATTTTGCAAAGCTCGTGATGAAAAAAGAATATGCGGAAAATCTACTCAGCGTCCACAAACCTGTTTGCGAGCGTCTTCATGACATGAGGCAGCGTGGTGTACTCCATATCCTCCATGGGGAGACGCCCCGGCTCGAAGGGCCCATGCGCCCTCATGTAATCAGTGATTTCCAGACACCTCTGCCGTGTCAGGTCGAAGGCCACGTCTTTGAAGAGATCGACCGGACCGACAAAGTTGCCATAGGCCATCTGGAATCCGGCGGCGATGACTCTGGGCGGGCCATCGAATCTGGTGGGGTGAGCAGTCTCAAAGGAGCAGGGCATGAGCGGGCCGTTGTGGCTGCCGCGCATCCAGCCGCTCACCAGGTGGCCAAGCGCAAAGGGCTCCAGGACTTCGCCGAGAGCGGGAAGGCCGGACTGGCATCTGACCAGGGCCACGGGATCATCTTTTCCGACGTAGGTTCCTGCGGTCTGATAGAGCTTCTCCGTGCTCACCACAGCCACTGCCTCCTGCTCGGAGATTTTGCTGTTCGGCTTGCAGAAGACTCTCTTGATGACGTATCTGCTCTTGGCTCCGATCAGGGCCAGCAGGTCGTACATCTCGCCTGGGCAATCCATGAAGACCTTCTTGTGCTCCATGATATCCCAGACCTCGAAGGTGAAGCCATGATGGCAGGCCGGGTCTATCACCAGACCGGCAGAGTTGAATGGGTCGGCAAAGATCTTGAAAATAGGCAGGTTGAAGGCTCCGGGTTCCGTCTTGTCCATCATGAACGCAACCACGGGCTCCGAGGTGCGCTCGTTGATCTCCATCTCGGCGACGCCCGGCCCCATGCCGCGAATGTTGCCGCTGAAGGCATCTGCCAGAAGATCCTGGCCGGCACCGTAGAGCTTGAGCTTCTTGGCCTTCTCCGTGGCCTCCTCGAAGGTCTCCCAGGCCAGGGCATGGACTTCACCATTGTCGCAGCCTTTATTGTGGCTCATGATGAGCTCCAGGTCGTCACCGCAAGCAAGCACCCTAAAGTCTATTAGAGCACCTGACTTCTTCGCTTCTTCAAGCTTCGACTCCGCCGTCTCGATCAATGCGGGATGGACCGAGGAGTGGCCGGGATAGCCGCCCACATCGGCCTTAATTAAACTGATTGTGATCTTTGTCGTCTCGATCCCACCTAATGGTTCTTGCATGCGAATTTGCCGATTTTTATTACGGCTTTGTTCTTAATGGTGCTTTTCTCAACCTAGGATCTATATAACCGCTTTTGCCAGTGTTTTGACCTTCATGCGGAAGTTCTTATATCTTCTTGCATCCATATCAAAAAGCGTTTTAATTTGCAGCAGTAGAAATACTGTTAGAGAGTTGTGCGAGAAAGCAGATAGAGGTAGTTAGATTTGGGAGTTGAAGTATGGAACTGATTGCAAAATACCACGTGGAAACAGACCTTCCCATCAAGAAGGCCGCAGAAGCGATCGCCGCCGAGCAGTCAACCGGAACCTGGACAGAAGTGCAGGGATCGGACAATCCCCTGGCAGCACGAGTCATTTTCGCAGAGGGGACCGAGGTTGAAATCGGATTCCCGGAGGAGCTTTTTGAGCCGGGGAATATTCCACAGTACCTCTCCGTAGTGGCGGGAAATCTCTTCGGCCTGGGGTCCTTGAAGAAAGTCCGCCTGCAGGATGTCATCTTCCCCGAGAGCCTGATGCAAGTGCATAAAGGGCCGAAATTCGGCATCGAGGACGCCAGACGGATCTTGGACGTCCACCATCGACCCCTCGTGGGCACCATAGTCAAGCCCAAAGTGGGATTGAACCCGAAGGGTACGGCAGCAGTCGCATCGGCAGCAGTTCGCGGCGGCCTGGATCTGGTCAAAGATGATGAGACATTGACCGATCAGAGCTTCTGTCGCTTGATTCCTCGCCTGGAAGCGGTCATGGATTCACTCGACAAGGTCGAGAAGGAGACCGGCAAGAAAGCCTTCTATGCCGTAAACGTGACAACGGGCGCAGATCAGATCCTGGAGAGAGCGGAAGAGGCAGTGGATCATGGAGCGAATATGGTCATGATCGATGTTCTTACGTCGGGGTTCTCCGCGCTGGAAGTACTGTCCCGAAATATTAACGTTCCCATACATGTTCACCGGACCATGCACGGAGCATTTACCCGAGACAAGGCGCACGGCATCTCCATGCTTGTCATCTCCAAATTGGTTCGCATGACGGGAGGCACAAATCTTCACACCGGAAGCTACATGGGAAAGATGGCAGGCGAGACGGAAGAGAATGACCTGTGCAGGGATGCATTAAGGGAAGAGTGGCATGGATTGAAGAGAGTCTTCCCCGTGGCCTCGGGAGGAATTTATCCTGCCAAGGTGCACGGTAACCTGGATGGATATGGAATCGATTGCATCGTTCAGGCAGGCGGAGGGGTTCACGGCCACCCGGATGGAACAACCGCCGGTGCAAGAGCAATGGTTCAGGCAGTAGAGGCTTGGCAGAAGAAGATACCACTCAAAGAGTATGCAAAAGACCACAAAGAGCTTGAAACTGCCTTAAAATATTGGGGATCTTAAAAAGATTGATCGAATTCGGCTCTCGGCTTGAAGCAAAACCGAAGAGTTTATATTGGTAGATGAGGATGGTGTCAAGCGTTTATCACGAGCCAAAGTGATGTAGCGCTGTTTGAAAACGGAAGAGGTGTAGAGAGGGAATATGTAGAGGGATCAGATGGCTAGAGACGATATCTTATCGAAAATCAAAGCGGCAGAGGCTGATGCCAAGGCTGCAGTCCAGCGGGCTTTGGCGGAAAAGGAAACTAAAATGGCCGCTGCCACAACTGAAGCTGCGAACCTCGTTAAATCTGCCGAAGCTGATGCGCAGGATTACTATGACAAGAGCGTTGCCAAGGCTGAGTCGGATGTCAAATCCAAGAAGCAGTCGATCATTCAGAGCGGCGCCAAGAACGTCAGCTCTATGAGCAGCAACGCTGGCACCAAGCTGGACAAGGCAGTCGAATACTTGATGAAGGAGTTCATGGGGTTGTTACATGCTTAGACCCGTTAAGATGAGTCGTGTTGTCGTCGCCGGGTCAAAGAACGTAATAGCTCCTGTTGTAGAAAAGTTGCATGAATTGCGCTTACTACATATTGTTAACTATAATGGCAGCCAGCCCAGTTTTGAGATGGGAAAACCCATCGGCAAGGCCAAGGAATACTCAGAAGACCTGATTAAGCTCAGATCCGTCACCAGGTACCTTGACATCAAGAACAAGGCACCAGAAAAGACGTATGCTGAGAGCCAGATCCTCTCTGAGTTGGATAACCTCTTAAATAACGTCGGCGCAGATATTACTGCTACTTTTGAGCGCATTACTGCGATCGATGCAGAGGTCAAGACCAAGCAGGATCAAGCGAAAGCCTTGACGCCCTTGGCAGTTTTGCCGCTGCCGTTGGATGCTTATTATGGATATGATTCTCTGGCGACCTTCGTGGGCACCGCCGCGTCTGCAGTTGATGCAGATGTTGCAAGGGTTTCCCCGGTCAATGAGATCTATTCAGGAAGCGCCAAGAATGCAACTTTTGTAGCTGTATTTGTGCCCATTGAGAAGGCCGGCGACGTATCTGCCGTCCTATCCGAGCACGGGTTTTCGGAGACATCCGTCCCCAAGCTCGAGGGCAACGTAGACTCCGCGATTGCAACTCTTGAAGGCAGCGTTAAATCTCTGGAAGGCGAGAAAGCGCCACTCCAAAAGAAGCTGGCCGACATGAAGAAGCAGTATGAAGATCTCATGCTAGCTACCGACGAGTACCTATCCATGCAGACCCAGAAGACCGAGGCACCCCTCAGGTTCGCTGAGACGGCCAATGCCTTCGTCATCGACGGCTGGGTTCCAACGGACGAGTTCTCCCGGCTCAAGAGCGAGCTTGAGAGTGCAGCAAGCGGCAAAGTTGACGTTCAGCTTATCGACGACAAAGAGGCTGACGACCTGGTAGAAAAGGGCGAAGATGTCCCGACCAAGATTGATAATCCAAGTTTGGTCAAGCCCTATGAACTGGTCACAAGGCTATTTGCCATTCCCGAGTACAAGGAATTTGACCCATCATTGCTGATATTCGTCTTCTTCCCGATCATGTTCGGCATGATTCTGGGGGATATAGGATATGGCGTAATGTCGCTCCTTGTTCTTCTGATGCTCAAGAAGAAGTTCAGAACGGATGGATGGCAGCAGTTGATCAACATCGTTATGATTGCCAGCGTTTGGTCGATCATATTCGGCATATTCTTCGGCGAGATCTTCGGCCCCCTGGGTCTGTGGGGCAGAATCATGGGACAGTTGTCCGAACATGAGATTGAAGCGGCAAAGCACGCAGGTCTCTACTTCGGAGAAGGTGTTTTCGGCTCGCTGGGAAGGATCGGATTTTGGGGCATAGACATCTTCCCAATGGATCGTCTGGCAACTAATGCGGTTCTCTTGTTGATCGGTACCAGTATCTTTATCGGTGTAATTCACTGCAGCGTTGGTTCCATCTTCGGCATCATGACGGAACTGAACTATGGTGAAAAGAAGCACGCCTACTTTGAGAGACTCCCTGTGATGCTCTTCCAGGTATTCTTCGCAATAACCCTGCTGGGGCTCGTCATGGGACAGATGATGATGGTATATATTGGTGCCATCGTGATCGTTGTCTCCATAGTAATGAACGTCATGGGACCGGAAGGCGCCATGGGTCTGGCTCACGTTCCATCTTATGTGAGCAACCTGATATCATACCTGAGGCTGCTGGCCATTGGTCTGGCTTCGGTAGGTTTGGCATACGCAGCCAATCAGTTGGCTTTCTATGTCATAATGCCCATGCTCAGCGGTGGCGCGACCAACAGTGCCGAGTTCTCGATACCAGCTATCATCGTCGGTATCTTGGTCTTGTTTGCGGTTCACTTCATCAACTTCCTGCTGGGAATTTTGTCTCCGTTCATGCATCCGCTCAGGTTGCATTACGTGGAGATGTTCACCAAGTTCTACAGCGCACATGGTGGTGGAGTTGAGTACAGCCCCTTCGGACATGTTCGGAAGTTCTTGAAGGCATGAGATCAGTCATTCGAATTAGCAAATTGAACGCAAAATGTAATATTCATAAAATGGAGGATTGAGGAAAATGGCAGTAGTAGCAGATGCGGGAACATTGTATGGATTGTTGGCTGTCGGTGCAGGTCTGGCAACTGGCTTGGCAGGCATTGGTGCAGGTGTTGGTGAGCAGGGTATCGGCGCAGCAGTAGTTGGCGTCGTTGCAGAGGAGCCCGGATTCCTGGGCAAGGGTCTGTTCCTCATGCTTCTGCCTGAGACACTGATCATCTTCGGCCTCGCCGTGTCTTTGATCCTGATGTTCGCCTGGACACCATTCTCTGGAATCGTCACACCCTGAATCAGCCAATCCAAGGTGAGAGGCAATGGCACTAGATGCAGTGGTTGAGTCGATCCTGGCAACCAGCAAGGACAAGGTCGCTCAAGTTAATAGTGAGACGGACCAAGAGGCTGCGAGGATACTCAATGAAGCTAGGGAACGTGCCGCAGAGATAAAGTCCAGGAAGGAAGCCGAAGTTGGACATGCAGTTGAAGGTATCGAGCGCAGGGAGATCTCCAGCGCCAACCTCGAGGTCAAGAGGTCGGAGCTTAACGTTCACAAAGATCTCCTGGAGCAGACAAGAGCGAAACTTATTGAGAAGATCCAGAATCTTCCCAAGAAGGATAACGAAGCCATGCTCAAGAAGATGCTCGAGCCTTATGATCTCAAGGATATGAAGGTCTTCTCCAATAAGAAGGATGAGGCCTTCATATCCTCTCTCGCCTCCAATTACGGCGGGAACCTGGACATCATCGGCGGCGTTGTGGTCGAGAGCAAAGATGGAGCTCTGCGTTACGATTTAACCTACGAAACTCTTGCGCGTGAGGTATTTAGCAGCCGCATGAAAGAGGTTTCCAGGATCTTATTCGGGTGAGGACGATGCCTGTACTACGTTTGCCGAAGTTCGGAAAACCGGTGAAGTACGCTTACATCACGGGCAGAGTCCTGGCGATGAAGACCAAGCTTGTCCCGGCGGAAATGTACGCCAGGATGATGAGCATGGATATGTCAGAGATCGCCCGATACCTGGAAGAGACCCAGTATAAGGATGAGATCGATG
>RPOO01000167.1 GCA_003857025.1 Methanothrix sp. | reverse complement strand
TGAGGAAAGTTCTGGCTATCACCGTGGCCCTCATGATAGCAGCTATCGTTTTAACGCCTGCCTTGGGGTACACCAATCAGTCTGCAGGAAATCAGTCTTATTCTGCAACATCCGGATCAAGAGCAAACTACAGCTTAACTTCAGGGGTTCCAGCCCATAACCTGACACAGGATATGGTGGCAAACAAGTATTCCATCAAGGCTCCCGCCGTGCAGAGCACAAGGGTCGCTTATTCCTTCCAAACGGGATCTGCTCAGCCCTACTCCATGAAGCTGGTAGGCGTCACCAATGCTGTCGCTGAGGGATACAAGACCACAAAGGCAGCGGCTCGCTTGGGCAGTGAAGTCAAGACCGAGGAGACTGCAGCACCAGCCGCAGTAGCCATACCCGTCGAGACAGCAGCCGCAGCAGTAGCCAATGAGACCGCCGCAGCCGCTAACGCCACGGCTCCCGTAGCAGAAGCCGCTCCCGTCGAGCAGCCCACGTTCACCATTGAGGGAATAGCCTTCGATGATGCTGATGGCGATGGCGTCCTTGGTGCCAATGAGACTGGCCTGGTCGATCTAACCATCAACCTTGAGCAGCCCGCAGGAACCATAATCAAGAACGCAGTCACTTCCGCTGACGGCAAGTTTGCCTTAACCGACCTGGCCGCAGGCGAGTATGCAGTGTCTGAAGTAGTCAAAGACGGATGGATGCTCATCGCCCCCGCTGATGGCAAGTTCACAGTGACCATCGCCAACGAGAGCATAGCCAACCTGGCATTCGCCAACCAGCTCATACCAGTTGTTGCTGAGAACGTAACTGTCGCTGCAACCAATGAAACGGTAGCCGCACCAGTCAACGCCACAGCAGCAATCTAAAGCTGAGATTCAATTAGTATTTCGTCCGCACCCTGGACCTTCCAGGAAAGCTTTTTTTTTAGCATGTTTTGCCGGAAAGCCCATAAGGCTGATCGGTAAGCGTTCTGCATTGCAGGAGTGACTTTTTAAAAAAACGTCTCAAACCAAAAAGCTTTATAGATCTGAGACCATAAAAAACGATTCGGGGAATATAATGAGATTTAATGTGCTATTTGTTTTAGCAGCTCTGCTCTTGGTATCGCTGGCAGAGCCGATCCTGGCCACGGGTCTTGGAGGGTCCAGCCCGTATTGGGGAAGAAACGCTCTTGAAGCCTATTGCATAAACCACGGCGGGACGCCCAGCGGCGGATACTGCTACTTCCCGGACGGCGGCTATTGCGATCTCAAGTCCTATTACAATGGAACATGTCCTGGCAAGGGATACTATGAACAGGCCATCTGGATGTCAGAGGCTTATAACTTCCTTAACGGAGAGGATATTTACTACACACCCGGCACGCCTTACAGCACGCCCTATACAGCCTATGGAAACCCTTACTACAATAATTACTACTACAATTACTGGCCGACATACATGGGAGGTTACGGCACAGGATGGCTCTGATCGCCAAAAGCGATTTTGCGATAAGATCGTTCCCAGAGGATGAAGAATGGTCGAGACTCATCCTTTGGTCTCTTTGTTTTCATCCATCCCTACATTTCATTTCCTGAATTTCTTTTCATTGGTCATCGGTTAAGGAAAATGCAATTAAATCACGAATATTATTATTACAATTCGGGTACTTAAGTGCATGATAACCCAAAAATCAATGCATTATATTTTTGTCCGGCTTCGCGCCCTTCGCGCCTTCGCGTGAACCGGGATCTCACGCGAAAGCGCTATAGACGCGGGATCCCGATGGCGGTCATGATTTGTCAGGAAAGAATGACAATTCTTGTCTCGCCCTCATCGATTTCTTCCTTAACTGATGACGCATGAATTTCCTTTTCTATATTTGCCTGTGATTGTGGCCGCATCTCTCATTTGAGGCGGGGCTTGAATGCCATGGCATATGAGGTTAGAGACGGCATCCTGGTTGATGCATTTTCGTGATTCGTCAGTACAGATGATTAAATTTGCATAATTTGCATAAGATTGAATTCACAGAAATAATTGAGCCAATGCCGCTTGCATAAAAAACGCATGAGTGCTGCTTGTTTAATAAATTGCAGGAACTGCTGAAAAGGTATTTTAGTGCCCAAACCCGGACTCGAACCGGGGACATTCAGATCTTCAGTCTGACGCTCTCCCAACTGAGCTACTTGGGCGAAAGTGGGCCCGACGCGATTCGAACGCATGACCTCCGCCATGTCAAGGCGACGTCATAACCAGCTAGACCACGGGCCCGCAAGCAGGTTCCCTATCATGTTCTCGCAGATAAAGGCTTCGGTCTGGCGGACCTGTTCGCCCGCCGGCCTTCGGCCCCTATCAGCTGTAGAATACCTCCTTGTGATACTCATTTAGCGATTTTATGGTTATCTGGTTCTTCTTGGCCTTGCTAATGGCATCCGCCGCCGCCTGTGCCGCCTGGATGGTGGTGATGTAGGGAACGTGATAGTCCACTGCACTGCGCCTGATCTGGTAGCCGTCTTTCACGGACTGCTTGGTAGTCGGCGTGTTGATGATGAGCTTGACCTCGCCTCGTTTCATGTAATCCAGCACATTGGGGCTGCCGTTGAAGATCTTGTTCACCCGCTCAACCGCAATGCCGGATTTCTTGAGATACTCGGCGGTGTTGTCTGTGGCGATGATCTTCAAACCCGCCTCAGAGAGCTTTTTGGCAGCAACGGCCACAGCGGCCTTGTCATCGTCCTTGACGGAGATGAAGACCACTCCTTCCAGGGGCAGCGCGTTGTCCGCAGAAAGCTCGGCCTTGAAGAAAGCCAGACCCAGGTTATAATCAATGCCCATGACCTCGCCCGTGGACCGCATCTCCGGCCCCAGCAAGACATCCGCGCCGGGCAGCTTGTCGAAGGGAAGCAAAACTTCTTTGACGGATACGTAGGGCGTCTTAGGCTCCTTGGTGAAGCCCTGCTCGCGCAAGGTTCTGCCCACCATCACGTTGGCCGCGATCTTGGCCAGGGGCAGACCGACGGCCTTGGAGACAAAAGGTATGGTTCGGCTGGAGCGCGGGTTTGCCTCCAGAACATAAACCGTGCCGTCCTTGTAAGCCATCTGCATGTTCACAATGCCCAAGACACCGAGGCCCAAAGCAGTCTTTCGCACGTAATCCCGCACAACCTCCAGGACCACGCCGGGCAGCGTCTGAGGCGGAATCATGCAGGCGCTGTCGCCCGAGTGAATCCCGGCCTCCTCGATGTGCTCCATGATAGCTCCAATCAGAACATCCTTGCCGTCGCAGACTGCATCCACATCGATCTCCACTGCGTTCTGCAGGAAATCGTCGATGAGCACGGGATGCTCGTGAGAAACGCGCACCGCCTCACGCATATAAACCTCAAGACCCGCCTCGTCGTAAACAATCTCCATAGCTCGACCGCCCAAAACGTAAGAGGGCCGCACCAGAACAGGATAGCCGATCCTGGCCGCGACCACTTTTGCCTCTGCCGGAGAGTAGGCGATGCCGGCACTCGGCTGGGGGATGTTCAGCTCCTGCATGAGCTTGTTGAACCGCTCCCTATCCTCGGCCAGGTCGATGCTGTCCGGGCTGGTGCCCAGGATCTTGGTCTTCAGGCCGCGCCTGGCGATCTCCTTTTCCAGGGGAATGGCCAGGTTGATGGCCGTCTGGCCGCCGAACTGCACCAGAACGCCGTAGGGCTGCTCCTTCTCGATTATGTTCATGACGTCTTCCAGCGTGACCGGCTCGAAGAAGAGCTTGTCCGAGGTGTCGTAATCTGTGGAGACCGTCTCAGGATTGTTGTTGACAATATGAGTTTCAATGCCAAGTTCTCGCAGCGCCATCACGGCATGGACGGTGCAGTAGTCGAACTCGATGCCCTGTCCGATCCTGATGGGCCCCGATCCGAGGATGAGGACCTTTTTGTTGTCGGTGGGCAACAGCTCGCACTCCGTATCGTAGGATGAGTAATAGTAGGGCGTTGCCGCTGCAAACTCTGCGGCGCAGGTGTCCACCATCTTGTAGGTGGGAATTATGCCGAGCGAGAGGCGCAGATCCGTAATCTCTTCTCTCGTCTTGCCGACGATGCCCGCGATCTGCTCATCCGTGAAGCCGGTGCGCTTGGCTTTTTGCAGCGTCTCCGGTGTCAAACCCCTGCGAACCTCTTCTTCCACAGCGATGATGTTCTCAATCCTGTAGAGGAAGTAGGGTCCGATACCTGTGATCTTGGCGATCTCATCCGAGGTGATTCCCCGCTTCAGGGCCTGGTAGATGGCGAAGAGCCGGTCGTCCGTGGGGTTCTTCAGGAGGTCTAAGATCTCCTCATCCGTCCAGGTAGTGTACTTTCCTGCATATCCGAAGTCCTTGTCGATATCCAGGGAGCGCACAGCCTTCATGAGGGACTCCTCGTAGCTGCGCCCGATGGCCATGACCTCGCCCGTGGACTTCATAGCCGTGGTCAGGGTCTTGTCCGCCTTGACGAACTTGTCGAAGGGCCAGCGGGGGATCTTGGTCACAATGTAGTCCACCGTCGGCTCGAAGGAAGCAGGCGTCTCCTTGGTCACATCATTGCGGATCTCGTCCAGCGTCATGCCTATGGCGATCTTGGCGGTGACGCGGGCTATCGGGTAGCCGGTCGCCTTCGAGGCCAGAGCAGAAGACCGGGAAACGCGCGGGTTGACCTCGATGACGCGGTACTCTCCGTCCTTCACGGCAAACTGGATGTTGCAGCCGCCCTCGATTCCCAGGGCGCGAATGATATTGATGGCAGCGCTTCTCAGCATCTGAATCTCGCGGTCGGCCAGAGTCTGGATGGGCGTGACCACGATGGATTCTCCAGTGTGGATGCCCATGGGGTCCATGTTCTCCATGTTGCAGATGGTGATGCAGGTGTTGTTCGAGTCCCTCATCACCTCGTACTCCAGCTCAATCCAGCCGCCCACGCTCTCTTCCAGCAAAACCTGGTGAATGCGGGAACGCTTAAGCCCCAGCTCGCAGATCCTGAGCAGATCCTCGCGCGTCTTGGCGATGCCGCCGCCCGAGCCGCCCAGAGTATAAGCCGGCCGCACCACCAGGGGCAGCCCCAGCTCATCAATGACCTGCAGTGCTTCCTCCAACGTGTTGACCGCCTTGCTCTTCGGAACGGGCTCTCCGACCCGCTGCATGGCTTTTTTGAAGAGATCGCGGTCCTCCGCCTCGCGAATGGACTTGACGGATGTTCCCAGAACCTCGACGTTATATTTCTCCAGGACGCCCATCTCTGCCAGCTCGCTGGTGATATTCAAGCCGGTCTGGCCGCCGATGCCGGCAATGATGCCGTCCGGCCTCTCCCGCTCGATGATCTTGGCCACGATCTCCGGCACCAGCGGCTCGATGTAGACTCTTTCCGCCATGTCGGGATCTGTCATGATGGTGGCCGGGTTGGAGTTGACCAGAACCACCTCGATTCCCTCCTCGCGCAGGGACTTGCAGGCCTGAGATCCGGAGAAATCGAACTCCGCCGCCTGACCGATCTGAATGGGTCCGGAGCCGATGAGCAGAACCTTGTGAATGTCGCTTCGTTTGGGCATTTCTAGCGCCTCCCGCAGACTGGAACTTTGCCTAACATCATGCGATGCATGGCGGAAAAGAACGGGTCTTCCGTGCAGAGCGGTCCGGGGTGGGCCTCGGGGTGGTACTGGACCGCCATAATGTTCAGTTTTTCACTTTTTATTCCTTCCACGGTGCCGTCGTTGGCATTGACCTGCGTGATCTCCAGGCCCGTGCCTTCTTCAGATCCCGGAACCATGGCGAAGTTGTGATTTTGCGAGGTGATATAGACGATCTTCTTTTCCAGGTCTTTCACGGGCTGGTTGCCTCCGTGGTGGCCGAACTTGAGCTTGAAGGTCCTGGCACCCATAGCCAGGGAGATGATCTGGTGGCCGAGGCATATGCCGAAGACGGGAATCTGGCCCGCGTAATGCTTGACGGCCTCGATGGCCTCATAGGCCCTCTCAGGATCGCCAGGGCCGTTGGAGACGAAGAGCGCCTCGGGATTAACGGCTTCGATATCTGATACCTTGGCATGGGCCTGCAGAACATAAATGTCAAACCCGCGAGCGGACAGGCTCTTTAAGATATTCCTCTTGATGCCGAGATCCAGCATGGCGATCCTGGGGCCGCTGCCCTTGATGTGGTAGGGCTTCTTGCAGGTCACATCTCCCAGGAGATCCAGCGTCGAAATATCCGGTTGCGACCTGGCCATCTGCACCACGTCCAAACCGGCAACATCCTCTTTCTCACCCACCGCGATTGTTGCTCTCATCACACCCTGTGTTCGCACCTTGAGGGTGATCATGCGGGTGTCGATGCCGCATAGTCCCGGTTTGCCCTCATCGATCAGGAATTTATTGAGCGTGCGTAGCGACCGGTGATGTGTAGGCCGCTCCCAGTACTCCCTGCTGACCATGGCTTTAGGCCACATCTGGTCTGACTGGAAATCGTCGCCACTGACGCCGTAATTGCCCTGAAGAGGATAAGTGAACATCAACATCTGCCCGTGATAGGAAGGATCGGTCAACGCTTCCTCATAACCGGACATGATTGTGGTGAAGACCAGCTCCCCGGAGACAATTCCGGGCGCGCCAAAACCGGTACCTTGCACCTTCGTACCGTCTTCTAACCCTAAGACCCCAATCATAGTATCGGCAACACAAGAAGCTAAGTCACCTAAATACATTTCGATGAACGGAATTATACTTCCGGCACCATGCAAAAGATGGCCGCTACAGACATTATCTTTTTTAAGCTTGAGGCCCTAATCGAGTCGCATGGAAGTTTCTATTGAGATCACGCGCAGCTCCGACTTCAAGCAGGTTTACGCGATCGGGGCCATCGGAGGCCACAGCCCTTACGACTTTCGCATTGCCTTTTACAACGACTCACCCAAATCTCTTGTCGAGGGCGGCAAAAGCGTGACGGTCATGGAGAGAAAGATCGAGACTGAGATCATCCTTTCGCCCCTGGCCGCCAAG
>RPOO01000166.1 GCA_003857025.1 Methanothrix sp. | reverse complement strand
TCTCGCCCCGCCGGGTTTTCTCCTGCAACTTCAGCGGCCCGAAGACGGCAGCGCCGTCTTCCTCGGGCCGGACATGGAAGTCCTCGCGCTGCAGAGCGGTCACGATCTCCAGGTCCTCGATGAGCCGGTCGCTCTCTGCCTGCTCGTGGAATTTGGCGATATCCCAGTTCTCGGAGATGTAATAGATCTCTCTCAAGGTCGAGCCGCGGTTGTTCCTCAGATGTTCCTTGATGAGCAGCTCGGAGAGGTAAACGGTTTTGAGAAGCGTCTTGGCTCCGCGCACGGTCTTGACGCTGCGCAGCGTCTCCTGATCTCCATAAATCCATACATCGTCCTTGCTGCTGTATTCGATATTTGCCTTGGTTCGGGAGGGCAGAGTGATATGGGGCACGATGCCTTTCTCAAACTGGTTGTAGAGGTCTCCAGCCAGGCCCTCCAGCTTCTTCTGAGTAATTTCCGTCTTTTCCATTTTTCAGATCACCCTGGCACCTGTTACAATCTCCGCATCCAGGCCCTCCACCACCGGCTCTCCGAGGGGCGCATCGTCAGAATGAATTGTGTAGCTCAAGGTCGTGCTCTCTCCCGGAGCGATAGACAGCTTCCAGTGATAGTCGTATCCGTCGCCAAGAGAAATGACTTTGGCTGCAGGCGAGACTGCAACTGCTTCCTGCTTCAAGACCTCATGCAGCTTGAAGGCCCTCACCAGATCGCTGTGGTTCTCCACCTCGATCTGCACTTTGGTAAGGCCGTTTTGCATAACTTTGCGACGGAATACGAGAAGGTTGCCCATGATCTTGGCCACCACGGGACCGATGTCCGGCTCTTCCCGATCCAGGATATCGGAGAGCTTCTTTGCGATTCTCGGCAGGATCTTTCTTATGATCTCTTCCTTCTCCCTCCGTTCCGAGAGCACGCTCTGGCGGCTCAGGTAGCGGCGCAGCTTCCTTGCCACTTCTTTCAGCCCCAGGTCGATCTCGACCAGGATCTCAGGAACGTCGGCCACGGCATCCTTGCTCTCCGAGGTGAAGGGGATGTTGGTGGAAGCGATATGCACCAGGAGCACCGCTGGGCCGACTGGGACGCCGGACCCGGTGGGCTGGCCCAGGGAATAGTTCTTCCAGGAGACGCTCTCCACGGCATGAGTGACGGCGCAGGCTCCCTGCTGGTATACCAGAGGAACGCGATTGGCAAACCGCAAGATCTCCACGCGGCTCTCTTTTTCCAGCTCGCCGCCAAAGCCGAGGCCCACTTCGACCAGGAAGGGATTGCCGGAGTAAACGGACACTGGCCGAATCGTAGTGGCGATGAAGTCCAGCCGGAACTCCTTTTCCAGGCCCGTTTTGATCAGGTCCTCGCCGATGGGCGAGAGGCAGTCCACGGGCGGCGACTTCATCTTGAGCTGCTTGAAGGCCGAGAGCAGGCGCTTGGCCTCTTCATGTTCGAGGCCGGTGGGAGACGCTTCCGGGTCCAGGCCCGCCCGGCTGCAAAGCTCCTGGGCGGAGATGGTGCCGATGGATGAGAATGTTTCTTTTAAAAAGACGCGCAGCTTCTTTTTGTCCGTGTATCTGAGGAGCTTGATCAGCTCTCCCAGCTCGATTCCCGCAGGATGGGGCTGGATGGCGTAGGCTTTCTTGGGAAGAGCTTCCGTGGCCCTCTCGAAGACCTCGACGTTGCCCTCCGGCTCCACCAATGTGATGCGAGCATGGGGATTGACGATGGCGGCGCTCTTCAAAGAGCCGAACACCGACTGGCGGCGGCTGCGAACGTAGGAGCCCTCCATCTCCAGCTCCACGCGCGTGCCCCGCGGTCGTTCCCAATCCATGTCCTCTTCTTTGATGATCTCCGGCTCGTTCTTGGCCGTGTTTATCGTCAGCTCGCAGTAGCGGGCCGGTCTGCCTGGCGCGATCTTGGAGATGACCTTGGTGGGCTTGCCGCTGGTGAGCTGAGAGTAGAGAACGCCCGCCGAGATGCCGATGCCCTGCTGGCCGCGGCTCTGGCGAAGGGTATGAAAACGTGAACCGTAAAGCAACTTCGCAAAAACTCGCGGGATCTCATCGGGAACGATGCCTGGGCCGTTGTCCTCCACAATGACCTGATAGTAATCGCCATTGCGTTTGATCTGAACGAAGATGTCCGGCAGAATCCCGGCGTCCTCACATGCATCCAGTGAGTTGTCCACGGCCTCCTTGACGCAGGTGATGAGGGCGCGGGGCGCTGAGTCGAAACCCAGAATCTGACGATTCTTTTCAAAAAATTCTGCTACTGATATGGCCTTTTGCTGCTTGGCCAGCTCCTCGGCAATTTCCATAAAAATAGAAAAATAGGGCTAGAGCTCAGCCCCGACTACGGTCTGGGTGGCTGTGACGTTGTCTATCTCACGAATGACGTCGACGAGCTTGTTCAACATGCTCAAGCCCTCGACCTCGATGATAACCACGAAGTCGAACTCACCGAAGACATGGTAGACGTCTTTGATGCCGTCTATTTCCTGCAGTTCATTGTAGACGGTTTTCTCCTGTCCCGGCACAACTTTAACCATCGTTACGCCAATTACCATCTTATTTCACCTCACGTTATAGAGCTTCAGCACATTATATAAAACTTTTCAGCTCTTCTTGCCGATGTGGAACGTCTCCACCTCTTCGTCGCTATCTTGTTCAGGCCAGGCATCGAGGGATTCGATCTTCTTGGAGCGAGGTCTCTTGGCCGCCGGTGTGACCTTTTCGGCTGCCGGAGGCTCTTCTATTCCTGCCTCGGATTCAATCCTGGATTCGCCAATCCCGGATTCGGGCTTGGCCGTCGGCGTAGCAGGTGCATCCTTCGCTTTGCTGCGGCCCTCGGCCAGATCCCCTTCCAGTGATGTGAGAGCGCGAATTACCATTTGCCTGTAGTGATCTATGTCAGTCTGATAATGCTCCCGTGCTCTTTGGGCATCCTGGGCCGGAGTGGCGGCGGCGGAAACCTTGTCTGCGGTGGCAAAGTCATCGCTGATGGTGGCAGGGCTGGTACTTGACAAAACCTGAAGTCGTTCCAGAGTCCTGCGGGCGGTGTCAATGATCCACTGGTTTCTCGTCTCCTCATCCACGCGCTGGATGGCCTCGGCTCGCAGGGAGATGATGATGTTTCCGTCTTCCGTCTGGTACAAGTTGGGCTTTCCCACAACGGCCACGTAGGCCGGAGCCTCCATGTTGGCCAGTATCTGGGCCGCCTCCGGTTGGTACTGACCGGCATAGATCAGAATGCTGCCCGTGGGATCGACCACTCTTCCCCGCCAGTATTCCGTGTCGCCTCCGATGTCGTCCTTTTCAGTCAAGATGCCCACCATGAATACGCGGTTGCACTTGGCGCCGGTGGGCGTGAGCAGGTACTGAGGCGCATACTGATGCTGGTCCTCTCCATCCCGGAAGGAGTAATTTGAGCTTTTCAACTCTTCTGTGAAGATTCTGCGCGCCACTTCTCTGGAAAATCCTGCCATGCTTCACACCTCCACCGTTGACATCAATTCATTTATTTGGGATACTGTCACAGGAGGGGCCTCGTTGATGCTTTCCACCAGGATGTAGCGATCGACCCTCGGGCCGGTGACGCTGAAGTACCTGCCCACCAGCTTTCCTTCAATCATGCTGCGCACGACCTCGTGGTCGAGTGCCTCCATAGCCATCTGCTTGGCGGCATCCAGCGTCAGGCCGACCAGGCGCTCCGTGGTCTCCCGGTTGATCAGCACATCCTGCACCCTTCGACCGTCGTCGATGACGGCCTTGATGCGCAGATCGTAGGTACCCTCTACTTTTCCATGATCGCTGCACACTCCCTTGGCCAGAGAGCGCTTGCAAATAGGGCAGCGTTTGATCAGGCCGGAGCCCTTCTGCACATCTACCAATGCGCCGGTAAACTCCACTGACTGAGAGCCAACTTCGATGTCGACATCCAGTGGCTCGATCTGGCTGGTGCGGTTCAGCTTCACGCTGAAACGGCCCTGGAACTCGTCAGTGACCAGATTCTTGAGGCGGTAGCTCTTGCCTTCCTCAAGGTTCGGCAATTCCGCCTTGACCCATTTCACAAACTTGATGGTGCCGGTATCGTCTCCGATGAGGCCGGACTGGGAGATGGCATCGCTGTTCGCCTCCCAAAGCTGCGTCACCTTGACCGTCAGATCAACCCAGCGGCCAGGCTCGGCAATCTCCACGATCTTGAGCGGCTGAGCGGCCAGGCTGGCAGGCTTCGCCTCGACCTCAGTCTCCAATAGCTCGATCTGGCTGGTACGGTTTAGCTTCACACTGAAGCGGCCTTGAAACTCGTCCGTGACAACGTTTTTGAGGAGATAGCTCTTGCCGAGTTCCAGGTTGGGAAGACCGGCCTTGGTCCATTTTACAAATTTCATGGACCCTGTGCCGTCGCCGACCAGACCCGTCTGGGATATGGCTTCGGTTGCCGGTTCCCAGAGGTCCAGCACCTTGACCTGCAAATCCACCCATTTGCCGGGCTCTTTAATCGCCGAGATCACGGCCTTCTCGGCGCTTGCCCTGACCTGAGGCATGACACCGTGCTCCTTGAAGAAATAATTCAAAACCGATCTGCGAGCTTCGCTTTCGGGCACGCGAAACTCTTCGATGAGCTTCTTCAGGCGAGACTCAATCTCCGCATCTGGAACCTGGATCTTCTGTTCCTTGAGGCGGGCGGATATCTGATCAACCAGTTCTTTCATTGACAATATGCCCCCTGAGTTTTATTGAGAGGTGGTAGTAACTGGGAGTCCGTTGTATTTAAATTGAAGCAGTGCGGGGCGAAAGTAATCTATGCCATGCAATCCATGCCACACCGTTCGATAGGGAGATTGGATGCAGATTGTAACATGGTTTGGCAGGATAGGCCAGGAAAGCGGTCCTGTGCGGCAGGCCGAAAATATCGATGCGATGATTGGAGACCTCCTCGCTCTCGACGCTCTTGATACAGATCCCGCAATAATCCCTCCGTCGCAGCCTGATCTGCGCGCCCTTGCCAAAGAATGCGGCTTTGTGGCCGATGACAAAGAGTACAATGCTCGTTTGAGAGAGGTCGCTCTTGCTCTGGTGCATCGCCGGCTTTCTTCTCTCGTCACGGCGGAGCAGGACCTTCTTCAGGCGGTGGAAGCCCTGGATAACCTTAACCAGGCCGTCAATCTTCTGGACGAGCGGCTTTACGAGTGGTCCCGCCTGCGCCGCCAGGAGATCGTGCACGGAAAGGATCTGGCCCAGGCGCTGTGCGAAGACGAAGCCACAGGCATCCTGGCCCGCACCATACTCTCCCTTCGAGAGTCGCGCTCCTCCATGGAAAAAGAGGTAATCGATGCGGTGCAGACCATCGCTCCCAGCCTCTCCGGCCTGGCCGGTCCCGTGCTGGCTGCAAGGCTCATCTCTCGATCCGGCAGCCTGCACCGTCTGGCCGAGTTGCCTTCCAGTAGCATCCAGGTCATGGGTGCAGAAAAATCCCTATTCAAGCACCTGAACGGCCATGCTCCGTCTCCCAAGCACGGCATCATCTACCGCCATCCGGCTGTGATCGGTGCCCCCAAGAAGCTGCGCGGCAAGGTCTCCCGCGCCCTGGCTGGAAAGCTGGCCATTGCCGCCAGGCTGGATGCTTACGGTGGCAGCCCGACGCCGGATATCAAGGCCGACTTGGACAGGCGCTTGGCTGATATAAGAAAGAGGGGGCGCAATGCTCATCGGCCCAAAAGCTAAGGATCAGATTTATATTCAAAGTACCATCATCTAACCTCTTAAGGATTGAGGTGCGCAGATGAAATGGTTGCTTGGATTGGTGTTGATTTCGGCTCTATGCATTGCCAGTGTCGGTTTATTCGTTCCCACTGTCGGCGCAGTGCCTCAAAACCTCACCGAGCATTCCTGGATTTACAACCAGGGATATATGGACGACTCGCGCATCTACCAGACCCAATACGGCTATGCTGGGCAAAAGCTCGTGACCGGCACCAGAGGCACGGGAACCGTTTCACGCTCTATTGATGCCTCAGTGTATGGCGGCTATGAGGATGGCTACAATGAGATCAGTATGAACGAATGGGGCGTCTGGCAGAATAAACCCTCCACATTCACGCAGTCTCTGACGCAAAGCGACCTCAAGAATGCCCTCTGCTCTAAAAATTACCAGGTAGGCTCAGTCTATTCTGAGAGCTACTCCAATATCCGGGATCTGGTTAAGGATACGTCCATCGCCCAGACCGATGAGAATTCCGTTTATGATATCAAGACCGAGATTCAGGGAACCGCCAAGATCGGAGCCCGTGTGCAAAAGAGTTCCAGCTCCGTCGCTGCATACTCTATGAGTGGAACCTATATGGGCTACACGAACATCCACCTGACATTGGAAACCGGCAACGCATCCATTCTGACATTGCCGTGCCCCTGAAGCGCGGCAAATCCCGTAAGCTTTTTGGCGGATGATCTTTCCATATTTCCAGAATGGCGCCCCGGTGTTTACAATCCGGAAGCTCCACGTCCGATATGGGCAAAAAAATTAGCCGTCCAGCGCAAAGTACACGCGCCGGTTTGCCTTTCCTTTGTTCTCAGCCTTTATCATCTTGATCTTTCCGATCTCGCCTGTCCTTTGCACGTGAGTTCCGCCGCACGCTTGCAGATCGACACCTTTGATCTCCACAACTCTTATCTCCTCACGATCGGGGCCATTCATGGCCAAGCGCACCAGGTCGGGTATTGCCAAGGCCTCGGCACGGGGAAGGATCTTGGTTGTAACTGGATAGTCCTCGGCTATGATGCGGTTCGCTTTTTCTACATATTCAAACATCCTGGCCTTGTCGAAGCTCTCCAGGCTGAAGTCCACCCTGGAACGAGATACTTCTATCTGGTTCCCTGTTATCTTCGCACCCGTCTCCTTGAAGATCACGGCGCTGAGAATGTGGCAGGCGGTGTGGCTCTGCATGAAACGGTAGCGCCTTTTCCAGTCCAAGACGGCATGAACTCTGTTCCCCGGTACCAAGCCCGCCCGGTCCAGAATATGTACGATCCCGTCCTGGGCTGGCTCGACCTGCAATACCTTGAATTCCTCATCATCTCGAACTATCGATCCGAGGTCGGAGGGCTGGCCTCCGGATACGGGATAAAATCCGGTTT
>RPOO01000165.1 GCA_003857025.1 Methanothrix sp. | reverse complement strand
TACAAAGTCGTTCTTCAGAGGAACCCTTATGCTTCTGCCAAAGGATTTGAAGTTCTTGAGTTCAACTTCCTTGATGTACAAAGGTTACCTCCGCCAGACCAACCTCTTTGGCATTACCCCTTGCCGACATCTTCTCCCTTTGCATCCTTAAAACCACGCGCGTCAACCCGAGACACAGTTTTCTTCAAAGGTGTTTTAGGTTTTCGCTCCGTTTTCCCTAACACTTGGCTCTTTTCATGGAATAATTCAATTCAAATTGAGCGATTTTGCCATTGCCTATTCACCGCCAATCAATTTATCCAATACATTAACTTAATCATGTATTCAAGGATGTATATATTGTTTTCTAATTAGCACCTCTTTTTCTGGAGCATTCAATTAAATTTCTAAAAGCAATATAATTTTTAAGATAGCCAGATAATCAGTCAATACATTATAAAGAGAATCAGCAAGCCAGAGAGCAATAAACGGCTGCAATTCAATTTGCGGTGATTTGGGTAGGCCGGAAAGATGAAGGCTGAAGCACTGGAGTCAACCCTTGAATCAAGATCTGGCCTAAACCCACAGAGATTACGGCTCCGGCTTATAATGAGGCTTTCGGATCTCACCGATCGCGAAACTCAATAAGAACGATCTATTCCTCATTTAAGAGTTCATTGATTATATCCAGGATTTCGTTTCTTCTGTCATAATTCAAAGATACCTGATCCCCATAATTTGTAGGCTTAAGGTTTAGATATCCTTCTTTTATCGCGCCTTCCAAAATGTCCTTTGCCGCACCGGCTTCGTGGCTAGGTATGCCCTTTATGGCATTTTCCTTGCTTGTATGGCTTGGTCCCCATTTTCCACGCCTATTCAATTTATCAAAAATAGTGGCCCTTATTCTGCGGACTTCAGCCGGATCGGCAATGCGTTTTGCCATTGATAAGTCGAGAAACTCAAGTAGATTTAAAAGCATCGGTTGTTCAATATTTTATACATCGATGAAAAGATTTATTTACTAATGTCATCGTTGTTGTTATTGGCCGAAACTAAAAGAGAGAAGGACCAATATCAACGCTGAAAAGAAGGAGTTTCAATACATATGGCCCAAGACCCGGCACATGAAGAGAGAGATGAATTAGAAGATAGCTTATTTCTTAAAGCATTTGGTATTAAGAGCCCGGCTCTAAGAATTCTGGACTTCTTGATGGATAACAAAGCATATGATTACTCCAAAACAGATATAGCGAAAGGAGCCGGGATCAGTCGAACAACTCTATTCACCGCGTGGGAGAATTTAGAGAAAAACGGCCTCGTAAGGGAAACGCGCGAAGTAGGAAGAGCGAAAATGTACAAGTTGAACCTAAAGAGTTCTATTGTCAAAAAATTCATCGAGCTAGATAACGCTATTTGTGAGCATTATGCTTCTCAACTCGAAAAACAAGAGGCAAAATTAGATCCACAAGAAAAGGATTCGGAACCTCGGCTTGTCCTCGCCCGAGGCATTTAATTTCTAAGCTTACCCAACCAGATACGACTGCAATTGCGGCGGAACCCCTTAACATACACTGGACTGAATTGGCGAGCTTTATTTTAGATATTGGACCCCAAAACTTATTTACCTGCTTAGGGAGCCCTGATTCTATGGATGTACTTGCCGATGTCGGGGGAAGGCCGGGTCTGGATTGCAGAGGCTTTTGCAGCTATTGCTATTTTAAAGGAGTAAAAAAGATTGAGCCCTTCGGCTGCAAGTATTGCATGCCGTTCAAAAAGGGCTGCGACTACTGCTCCCGCGCCATCGTTGAAGGATATCCCGGCTTCAAGCACCTGGAGACGGTGATCTTCGAGGTGGCGCAAAAGTGCATGGGCAGCATCCCCGACAAAGTCACCATCAGCGGCGGCGGAGATCTGAGCTGCTATCCAGACCTGCTGCCCCTGACAAAGATGGTGGGGCAGGGAATGGTGCCCATCAGTTTAGGCTACACCAGCGGCAAAGGCTTCAAGACAGGGGACGAGGCCCGGGCACTTGTGGATGAAGGAGTAAACGAGGTCTCATTCACTGTTTTCTCCACAGACCCGGAACTGCGCCGCAAGTATATGGGCGACAAACATCCCGAAGCGGCTCTGTCCAACCTAAAGATCTTCTGCGAGAGCTGCAACGTTTATTGCGCGTCAGTGCTCATTCCCGGCGTGAACGACGGCGCAGAGTTGGAGAAGACCTGCCGCGAACTGGAGGAGATGGGAGCCAAAGGGCTCATCCTCATGAGATTTGCCAACTCCCGCGAGCAGGGCCTGATCCTGGGAAATTCGCCCATAATGCCCGGCGTTACGCCGCATTCGGTTGAGGAGTTCCAGAGGATTATCACGGAAACGGCTGAGCGGCATGGCCTCCGTGTCACGGGAACACCGCTCTGGGACCCGGAGACCGGCGCGCCCTTCGCTCTGGCCAGGAATCCGAAGGAAATTTCGCGGTTGCCTGCTATCAGAAGAGGCGCGAGCATCATCACCAGCAGCGTCGCTTTGCCGCTCATGGAGACCATTTTCCGCCAGCTCGGGGATAAAGTGAATGTTCTGGCCGTAGAGAAGGATGTGGGCTGTCTGATCACCATCGAAGACTTCAAGAGACTTGATTTGGCCCAGCTCAAGGAAACTGTCATCATTCCCGGTAGAACCATGGCCCATGAGAAGGAAATAAAGAAAGTGCTTAGCGAAGACGGTCGGAATAGAATTGTTGTGCGCGGCCCGGACCAGCTCACAGTGGATGGAGAGATGAGCATCTCCATGAAGAAGCAAGAGGTGCTGGACTTGGAGATCGAGGCATTCGGAGAATTGATTGAGGCCATCAACGCCTTGGGCGTTTAAGATTTTTTACAGCGCATGCTTTTTTTATCATTTTATTATTATAACATCAAACTCCACTCATTTTCGCATTCCAGGGCCACTACCAGGAAAACTATTAGTACTCAGGAAGAATGCCAAAAAGCGATGCTGCGAAAAAGGCCTTTCCATGTCATGATCATCCCCACCCTCGGCTGTCCTTCCAAATGCGCCTATTGTTGGAGTTCGGAGGTGGGGTCTCCCATCATGAGCATTGACACAATCAAAGAGACAGTCGAATGGCTCAAGAGCTTCCGAAATGATCCCGTTACCTTCACATTCCACGGCGGCGAGCCGCTGCTGGCCGGGGCGGAATTCTATCGGAAGACTCTGCCCTTGCTCACCCAGGATTTGCAGCATCTGACCCCCAACTTTGCATTGCAGACGAACCTGTGGAAGATGACGCCGGAACTGGCCGATGTTCTGGCCGAATACAAGATTCCCATCGGCTCAAGTCTGGACGGCCCCCAGGAACTCAACGACCTGCAGCGCTCGGAAGGTTACTACGAGAGAACCATGAAAGGCTACGAGATCGCCAAAGAGCACGGCCTTCAGGTCCAATTTATTTGCACATTCACTTCCTACTCGGTCAAATTTAAAGAAGATATTTTTAATTATTTCCGAGACAATGGCCTGACACTGAAGCTGCATCCAGCGCTGCCATCTTTACGCAGCGACGAACCGGACAAATGGGCACTCTCACCGCAAGAGTACGGGGAACTGCTGGTCTATCTGATGGACAAGTATCTGGAAAACATGAACCAGATAGAAGTCAGAAACATAAGCGATTACTGCCGCTGCGTCCTCACCGGCAGGGGCACGGTCTGCACCTTCGTGGACTGCATGGAGAATACCTTTGCCGTGGGTCCGGACGGAAGCATTTACCCCTGTTACCGATTTGTCGGAATGCCAGAGTTCATCATGGGCAATGTCCGCGATCATCCCAGTCAGCAGGATCTGGCAGTCTCGCCTGCAGGCCGGCGCATGCGCCAGTACAAGGAATATGTGGACACGGAATGCAAGGGCTGCAAGCACATTCGCTACTGCCGGGGCGGCTGTCCCTACAATGCCATAGCTCCGACGAATGGCGAGATCAAGGGCGTCGATCCGCACTGTTTGGCCTACAAGAGGATCTTCGACGAGATTGGAGATCGGTTCAATAAAGAGATGATGGGGTCCTTTGGCCTGGGAATGATGGGATCGCAACCAGGAGCTGGAACGGGCTCTCGCCCTGGTATCATGTCATTGATGCAGAAAATGATATCAAAATAGAATCTCGATTTTTTTTAATTTTCACTTTTGCATAGCTAAGGCAACCACTGCCCCAGAGGAAGTCTTGCTGACTTCCGACTAAGCTCTTTTGGCCGCAAGTTGACCATATCAGCCACCATTCTCACGGGTGTTATCATTGCACCCATTTCGGATTGATTCAACATTGAACTTTGTATAGGCATAACATATGATACTTTAATATTTAAGTTTCAAAAGCTTTTTATTCGATGAAAGCCTATTTAGAAATAGTAGGAGTTAAAATGAATTATTGCAAAATTTTCATGTGTATGACTGCGCTCGTCTGCCTTGCGTTTCAGGCATGCGCACAGTCAGACCCTCTCGGCGAAGGTTCCAGCGGCAGCACAATGGGATCCAGCGGAGATTGGATTAGCCCCAACATGGGCCAAGTGTCCAGCCGTGCAAACTCTGATCCGGGGCTTTCGGGCATGTTACAATGGCTTGATCAACCTGTCTCTAACTTCCCCTGGTACACTGACGACGGTTCCTTCTACAGCCAAGCGTATAACGACACCACGTTTTCGCCCTACGCAGAGTATTATGTGCCTTCCGATGCGTCTGTAGTTGGTGGCATAATAAGCAATCCTGCCAAGTTCAATATAACACAAAAAACGCCATCCAATGTGTACTACGGTGCAGGTGTAGGGTTGCCGTACTCCCAGTATGCATCCACAGTACCGTCCAAGACCAACGACCTCTGGATCCAGGGAGCGACAAACTGGACACAGTATGTAGTAAGCCCGGTCGGAACCTGGCTGCAGTTAGTCGCCTACGCACCGATTGAAGGACCAGCAGGCTTCTATGAGATGATTCAGACAGACGCAACCAGTTCGGAGTACAAGACATATCAGTTCAGCCAGGGTTACAACACCATGAAATTCAAAGCAGACAAGGTTGGAAGACACATGCTCTACTTTGTGGAAAACAGCCAACCCAGTAACGTGGTCGTTGTGGATGTGTTTGCCGAGACCCCTGCAGGGTCAACGGAGCCGGTACAAACGATGTCATTGTCCGAGCAATGGGCCGTAGCTCAGAGTGTTTGAGGATTTCGGCGCAAAGGATGGCAAAGCCAGATGGCACGATGCCAGCCCCGTCGAGGTCATGAAATGTCTGACATATTAGGTGCAAAAATAGGTGCTAAAATGAAATATGGCAAAATTTGGATGTGCATGATGGCGCTCGTCTGCCTTGCATTTCAGGCATGCGCAGAATCCGATCCCCTGGGCGAAAGTACCAGCGGCAGCACAATGGGATCCAGCGGAGATTATCTCAGTCCCAATATGGGCCAAGCGGCCAGCAGTGCAAATCCCGATGAGGGGCTGAGTGGGATGGTGCAGTGGCTCGATCAACCAGTCTCCAATAATGTAGCTAAATCAACTGCAACTAGCACCACACCCAGTCCTGATGCTGCAAAATCAACTACCACTACGACTAGCACAACTCCTGTCACCAAGCCCACAAGCACGACTGAATCAACAACTACGACCAGCACGACTCCCGGCTTCGAGGCAGCCTTTGCGATAGCCGGGATCCTGGCAGTGACTTTAGTATCCCTGAGAAGAAGACGCTAAGAAATAAGACAATAGGCATTCTTTTCGGAAAATGCCTATCTACATTAAAAGATTGTATGCGTTTAGAAAGTGCAAGATGTTAGATTAATCAATAAGTAGGTGTTAATATGAAATATGGCAAAGTTTTGGTATGTATGATGGCGTTTGTCTGCCTTGCTTTTCAAGCATGCGCACAAGATAGTGCCAGTAGCACAATGGGATCTAGCGGAGATTGGATTAGCCCCAACATGGGCCAAGTGTCCAGCCGTACAAATTCTGATCCGGGATTAGCTGGCATGTTGCGATGGCTTGATGCTCCTGTTCCCTCCCTTCCCTGGTACACTGGAGATGGTTCCTTCTATAAACAAGGGATTTCTAATACTGTTTTCTCACAATTTAAAGATTATTATACAACCACCGGTACACCTGTTGTGGGCGGAATAGTAAGCAATCCGACCAAGTTTGATATTACGCAGAAAACACCCACAAGTGTGTACTATGGTGCAGGTGTCGGGTTGCCCTACTCCCAGTATGCATCAACAGTGCCATCCAAGACAGACGACCTCTGGATTCAGGGTGCAACAAACTGGACACAGTATGTGATAATCCCGGTCGGAACCTGGCTGCAGTTAATCGCCTATGTACCCGTTGAAGGACCGGCAGGCTTCTATGAGATGATCCAGACCGACGCCACCAGTTCCAAGTACAAGACATATCAATTCAGCCAGGGCTATAACACCATGAACTTCAATGCCAACCAGGTGGGAAGACACATGCTCTACTTTGTGGTAAACAGCCAGCCCAGCAATGTTGTCGTTGTGGATGTGCTTGGCGAGGCCGCTGCAGGGTCAACGTCGCAGATAGAACATACGATGTCTTAGAGGAAACCGCATCAAAGAACCAAAAATATTGGATTGATGATAGGTATATTCGGCCATAGATGCCTATTGCCATCAATCTTGCATATCTTTTTTTATGCAATAAAACGCTTCAAAGAAATCACAATAGAAAAGAGGTTTTAATATGAAAATGATATTAGTGGCTATACTTATTGCCACAATGATGCCGGTGGCTCTCTCTATCGGAGACTATCTCAGCCCCAACATGGACCAAAAGTACCCACAAGATTGGCTGGAAGGCGGATATGTAAGAAGTCATGACCGTTCGATGATGGATCCAGGGATAGCCGGCATGTTGCAGTGGCTCGATGCGCCTGTCTCCAGCTTTCCCTGGTACAGCGCGGACCTTACCTTTTATAAGCAGGCGGTTCCTGACAGCACGTTCTCACCCTACACAGAGTATTACACAACCACCAGTACGCCTATCGTGGGTGGGATAATAAGCAATCCCACAAAGGTTGACATTACACAGAAAACACCATCCAGTGTGTACTACGGTGCCGGTGTAGGGTTGCCATACTCCCAATACGCATCCATTGTGCCATCCAAGACCAACGACCT
>RPOO01000164.1 GCA_003857025.1 Methanothrix sp. | reverse complement strand
GTCGTTCAAGTTGATTGCTAATGGCTTCGGACCCGGCATGATACTCCCCTGTTGCGGAGTATCTGCCAATGATTATATATAAAACATTATCATTAGGTCTATATCAGCCCAGATGTACTAGCCCAACAGAAACCGGCCCCTCGGGCGCATCCTCGTCGCTCCGGCCAGCCGCCCGCCCACGTGCAAGCGCCCCCAGGCCCGCACGCGCGCGCCCACGGACGCTGAGAACAGCGACAGGCAAAACTTTAGGATCATAGGTTAAATGTACTCTGCGAATTCGTCAGCATCTACCTTTGCCAGCCGCAGTACGCTCTTCAACGTGCCTGGCTTCAACTCCGGGTGCATAGGGACAACTGTTCCAATCTTGCCGTCCGGTGTCATTCTCGATAGCCTGACGTGGCTTCCCGATTGTCCCGTAATCTGGAATCCAAACTTATTGCAGAGTATCTTGACCGTTTCCTCGCCCGAGATATTCCTGAGTTTAGGCAACGCCTGCTACCTCAAAGGTGGTAACAAAGGACCTCTCAGGCTTGGTCTCCAAAGGAAACTCTTCCAGGAATAGCTCTGTCGCCTCTTTGAGATTTGCCAATGCTTCTTCGATCGTTCTACCTTGGCTCACCGTTCCCACTTCCGAGCACTCGGCAACAAATAAGTCCTCTTCCCGATGAATTACGGCAGTGAAAGTCTGCACTTGCATAATACCAGGAAAATGAAGGTCAATCTAATTAAAAGGCGTGCTTCAGAACTCCTGGGAAGACCAGCGCCCTGATGATATGCGTACCGACAGCCAGCACGGCCCGAGCCCACCAGAACCGGCCCCGCGGGCGCATCCCCGCCGCTCCGCCTGCTCGGCCAGCCGCTCGCCCACGTGCACGCGCCCCCAGGCCCCCGCCCCGCACCGCACACGCATGGGCAGGGAAGACCGCGATTGGTGCCATGTGCCGGGCCTCAATCGACAAACAAGGCTCAAGCTTATCTCAAACATTATTTATCATAACGGCATTATTCATTATTCCATTAAGAGGTTGATATGTCTGAAAGTCCAGATGCAAAAATCCCGGTAGTCTACCAGGGCGGCGTTTTCAAGCCTCTGCAGAATGTAGATCTGCTTGAGGGAACAAAAGCCTTCGTCGTCCTTAAGCCCGGAAAGATAACCAATGTGGCCAAAAGATACAGAATTAAAGTAGATCATGATGTAATGTCGGAGTTCGTCGAGGAGAGACGATGATCGTTGTTGATGCATCTGTCTTCATCGATCTTCTCTTTGAATACAATTCGGAGCGAACACATTTCGCGGAAGAATTGTTCACCATCCTGGAAGAAAAAGAGTTGACGATATTGGAGCCGGACCTCTTCAAGGTGGAGCTATCGGGACAGATAGCCAGGAGAGTCAAAAAGGATCTGGCACCCAAGATTTGTGAGGAGATCTTTCAGGAGCTTGTATTTCTCAAGACCTCAACGATCTTCGACGATGCGCTTTCCATTTCCCTGAAAACCGGATCAAGGGCTGCCGATTCAATTTACATCGCAGCAGCAAGGCTCGAAGATTCAATATTAATTTCTAACGACAAATTTCAGATCGAAAGTGCAAAAAGATCAGGAATTGAGGCCTATAATCTGTTTCAGGACAAAGAGAGCCTCAAGAAATATCTGATCGAAATCGATCAACTTTAGCATATTTGCTTTCCCGGAATAGACTGCAAAATCTCCCAAGGGGAACCGGCCCGCGGGCGCATACCCGCCGCCGAGACACTTGCTCGTGCCAGGCGACGTGCATGATCCGGTCGTGCGGGCGGGCTCCCGCATGGGCGCGCAGGCACATGCGGGCAGGCCGCTTTGGTTGTCGGAAGGCCTGATGGCGAAATGGCTCGCTCGATTTAAGAGCTGATGGATCATGGCCTCCAGACATTGATACCGCTATTTGCCGCCCTCATTCGACAATTTCGCCTGCATTTCCGGAGTCAATTGTTTGACAAGCTCCGCATTGTACGAACCTGTGGGCAGCAGAGCTACCTCATTTTTGAATAGCTCCTGAGCCGCGACAGCATAAGAGCGCGATGCCGCTGCAAGCGATCCGTCTTTGGCTGCCGTATCAACGTCGGTCGCAAAGATGGAAACTGTATTGTCGCTGTTGCGGACAATCTCGAAAGTGCGCAGCTGCTGCGGGAAATCCCTTAATGATGAGGTTTCAACTTCCCAGAAGCCGAGTTCAGGACGGGCGGGATCAGGCGATTTCATTGCAGTGACCGTGTTGATATGACGGTGTCCCGCAACCCACAGGATGAGATTTGGATATTCATGAAGCTTGGCAATCAGCTGTGCTTCGGACAGTGGAGCTGCCGGATTCCAGCCCATCATGGAACCTGCCGGTTCGACGCCTATCGGTATGTGCGAAGCGATGATCATGAGCTTGCCTTCTGCTTGACCCGCATCAAGTTCCTTTACAAGCCAGTCATAACGTTCCTGGTCAAGAGAGGCATGTCCATAGCCAAGAGTATCGGGATTGTTGAGATCATCTTCCCTTTGCGTATCATCGAGCACGATTACCTTGATCGGCACATTCGACTTAGGCTCGAAAGAATAGCAGGCGAACCCCGTTTTTGCGTTGGATTGATTGAATCCGTGACCCTTGGGATTTGAAGATGTATTGAAGAATTCGCTCATCCACTCCGATCTCGAAAGCGCACGGCGGTCCGGATCGGCTGCAAGCACTTTGGGTGTGGTCGTGAAGTCTTTGACAGGTCCTACGCCTATGATGTCCCCGTAAGGCGTTGAGCCGTTGATCGAGCCCATGTAAAAGCCGCGACTATCAAGGCCGCGAGGGTTGGTGAACGGGTTGTCTAAATTGATTATATACTCGCCGGTGAGATTCTCTCTGAGATAATCATTCGGCGGCAAGAAACCCGTAAAGAAATGGTCGTGGTTGCCCAGAGCCTGATACCAGTTAATCGTCTTATCAAGCCCTGCCGCCTTGTATTCATCCTGATAATCGTTATACGGTCCTGGGATTGGATCATCCTTGACACCGGAATCAGGGGTTATATTCTTGCCGTCAAGGACATCGATGTACCATCTCAGTTCGTTGTGCTGCATGCTGTTGCAGGTATCGCCGAGAGATATGCCGAAATCAAACGGATTTTCTTTGTGAAGGACGTTTATCGTCTGGACGGCAGCATCGAGGACCTGAGTTGTATACATCATAACCGGAGAATATGCCGAAGAAGAACCGCCTTTGTAGCCCAAATAGATAGCCTGAGCAGGAGACTCTTTGTCGGTGATATGAATATCGGTTATGGTAAAGAAACTCAAGAGTTTTGAAGTATTATCGGCTGACAGATTGGCGGATGAATTTGCTGATGTTCCGCTGTAATTGGTCGGCATGATGTCGAGCCGTTTTACGGAATCTATGCCGAGTCCATAACTCCAGTTACCATAGCCGTTTTGCTTGTATTTTGAAACTTCATAAGGGAGAATTACCTCCGAACTAGAAGGTACAAAATCCGGTACGACGGTCTTCTGGAGCGTCGTAAAAATATCGGAGGCAATCGGGTATCCTTCGAGCTGGCTATCATTTCCGTCGACACTTTTTGAACATCCTGTTGAGGTGAAAACCAACAGGCCCATCAAGAAGATGAGACCTACTTTTTTGTATTCGTAAGCTGGTTTCATAAAATCCCTCCCCGGTTAATCGTCCAAGAAGATGCCGGAGTTTTATTTAAATTCATAAGAGACTTGTATCCGCCCAAACTATATAAATACATTTTATCTGTTAGGTTCTTCGTTGATATCCACAAGCAAATTGCCTGCGACTGCCATCAGCAATTGATATGGGAAACGCTTCAAAGTTGCAGGATTTGTGCTTTAATTTTTCATAGATACCGAAAAATCTTCAGATTCTAAGAATATATCTTAAGCACATAAATACATGGCATTCGTTTCTGTGTCAGTCATTGATGAGAGTTCGGGGCGCTGGATCTCATTGCCCCAATTGGCATAGTAAATGGAGCCGTCCAAGTAGGCCATACCGGCTATGGGGGCATTGTTGTTGGTGTAAATCTTTTGGATGGTTCCGTCGGAGGCGGACACTCTGTAGATTGAGGCAGGCACTATGTTTCCTGAGCTCTCCGCCGAGATGGAAGACCGGGATGAATGCCGTGCTCGCGGGCGATTTGAGCAGGAGGCTTGCCGCCTTCAAGCTCAGCTATTACCGATATCCTGAAATATCGGTCGTAGCGTCGCCCTATTTTCTTCATCTGCACCCCACCAAGGATTGATGTCACTTAACTCATTGTCTACTCGATAGGGGTTCTCTCCAAAGAAAGCCATAATCCCAGGACTGCAATAATCCAGATATCAACGGGATCATTTGTAGATTGTTCTTCTGAAATCATCCGCCTATAGGCTTTCTGTAATGCAGTTCTATTAATATAATTACTTATTGTGTTCATAGGATCAAGCACCAGATCCTCCAGAGCATCGTGGTGGAAAGCTAGAAGGCCGTGCAAGAAATTCGGAGACAGATCTGTTTTCCCACCGCGATAGACGATTTTTTCTGGCAGTATTTCCAACAGAGCATGGCGCATAATCCGTCTTGTCCATCCGTCGCGCATCTTTTGATCCGCCGGAAGCGCAAGACAAAACTCCACCAGGCGTTTGTCAAAGAACGGGCTTCTTATCTCCAGAGAGAAAGCTGCAGCAGCAGTATTGGATATTTCAAGCAATAGTTGATGTATTCCCCAGGTAACTTGGCGCCAGTGGTGCTCCCTGGCAGTTCTGGCGGGTTTAGAACGAGCACCTAGCAGCATCCTTCTGCGGTCAATCAGGCCAATTCGATCTGCGAAGTCCGCGTTAGCGATCTCGATACAATCTTTATTTCCGTCCCCTGTTCCATCCAATGCGCTCCAGAGCCAGGTAAGAGATGCAGGCATAAATGGATAAAGTGCGTATCTCCATAGAATGCCTTTTTGAGATTTTTTAAAGCTCCTGGCAACCCCCCTTGCCTCATTTAGCAGGAGAATCACTTGACCTCTGCCAGCAAGTTCCGTCATATATGTAAATCCATGGGATACTACGTTATCGCCATCGATTCCATCAAGCAAGACTCGCACACCTTGGCGTCTAGCTTCCTTACATAAGGCCCATCGGAAGAAAAGGTTGGGGGCGGGAAACGGCTGATCCTGATGCCATAGCATCTTTTCAATATCGGTGAGTGGCCCTATCAGATCACCGTAAACATAATGCGCCTCAATGCCGCCTCCTGCCAGAACTGCATTTATGAAAGGACGCTCATCGCATGTCTTTATTGCATCAAAAACACCAGAAATCGTTATAAAACTGCCATCTTTCGGCAAAATATGGCGTGCCGTGCAGGTTACGGATGAGGAATCCAATCCACCGCTAAGTAAAGAGCCCACTGGAAAAGCGGATCTTAAGCGGCACCTTACGGCTTCACCAAATATCTCCCGGAATGTCTTCTCGTATTCTTCATCCGACTCCAATCGAATCTCACGCTTCGGATCCAGCTCCCAGTAGCTCTCCCTTTTGAGGCCATCAGGGCTTACTATCATGAGGTGAGCGGATGGAAGGCGCAATATCCCCTGATAAAAGGTCATCTCTTTATTCTCCGAGGATATTTTTGCCAGATAATCCCCAATCCTCACTTCATTGATCTGGCGCGGCACTCCCCAAGCAAACAGGGCCTTTATCTCTGTGGCAAAAGCAAATACCTTTTCTGGCTCATAATAGTAATAGAACGGCCGCACACCCATATGATCCCTGGCGCAGAAGAGTTCTTCCTTTTCCGGATCCCATATTACAAAGACAAAATCGCCCAGTAGCCTGTCCACGCAATCGCGGCCCCACTTCCGGTATGCTTCCAGTATCACCTCGCTGTCGCTAACCTCTTCGCGAAGCCCCAGCTCCGGCAAAAGCTCTTCTCGGTTGTCAATCCTGGCATCAGCGGTGATGACCTGGCCGTCTGCCTCCTGGGGCAGTTTTTCATGCAAGGATTCAGGCGTGGTCCAAAGCATCTGATGAGCCAGCCCCACCGGGCCTTCGTTCCAAAGGCCTGATCCATCAGGGCCCCTGTGAGAGAGGCAGTCGTTCATGCGCTTAAGCTGATCCTGATCTACCCTGCAGCCGTCCAGAAGATATGCGCCTGCAATTGCGCTCATAATCCCTCCAGAGAAAGTGGCTTGTAGTCGCACATTGGGCCTCCGAGGATGACTCTCCCGTCCTTTTCCAGCCAGGCATGCGCCTTGAGCGGATCTGTGCCGCTGCGCGCCACGCCTATGCGAAGATCCGAACGGTAGCCGCTCTCCGATAGCAGGATTTGCGCGGCCATTGCCTGGGTGAGACAGGAGGCTCGAGGCACAAGCCTGCTGGCCGTTCGCACAGCCCAGATGATGCCTTCCTCAGAGGCTGATGGCTTGCCTGATTTGAACGATGTCCTGCGCTCCGCCACGGAGCGGTACAGAGTGCGAAATGGAAGCGCACACAGAGCTATCCTTAAGGTCAAAAGGATGGCCATTGCCTTGACCAGGAGCACCTTTTCTCTGCAAGGCAATTGAAGAAATCTAATGGCCGTCCTCTTAGCTGATCTCAACCAGTTGATTTTCCAAAAGGTCATCCAGTAGCTCCATTAGATCGCGTTCGCAAGTCTCAGGTTCTACCTCATAATGCTCCAATATAGCTTCCTTGATCTGGGTGAATGTCTTTGGACTCTGGACAAGCGTCCAGATGAAAGACCCAACGGAGTTCAGACCGTAATACGAACTATTTTTTAAGCTGAGAATGACGGATTCACCATTTAAATCGCAGGATATCTGCTCTTTGGACGCCACAAATGTCGAGCTGCTAGAGACCATGCCATAACCTCTTGGGTTCGTATTGCTTTTAAACTCACCATCTGTTTATAGACCTTTCTCTTAATTCATCATTTGGCAATATTTCAAAAAATTTTCTGATGAACTCAAGAATGGATGCATAAAAATTTTGGATACGAACATTACATAAGTTCAACTGCATGTATCGTCTTTTCCATAAAATTCGCAAAAAAATGAATCGTCATTATTGTCAAGATGCAACATGCTTGAGTGCAGAAAATTAATCAGTGGTGTTATTCTGGCCTGCAAGAGACGCATGGAGGTCAACTACCCACGACTGAAGTCTTGGGCTTGTAACTGAGGTTAAGATGTTTCCCCGCTACAATAGGCAGGTTGACGGCTGCCCTAAAAGCGATATTCATCGCTGCAATGCGATCAGCGGCACCAGCATAGCCGCAAGACTCGCATC
>RPOO01000163.1 GCA_003857025.1 Methanothrix sp. | reverse complement strand
GCGCTTTGATGACATGGAAGATGTGAGGCACTCCGTTAACCGATTTCGTGTGCTCCTCTTCCATGACCTCTCCGGCATAGACTCTGTGGTCCGCATCTTTAATATGCGCTCCTGCATCCTTTTCGAATAATTCGTAGTCGGTCTTTCCCACGATCTGCTCCGAGGTCAGGCCGAAGAGCTTCTCCATTGCCGGATTTGCCTGAATGTATTTGCCGTGGAGATCTTTTATGAATATGGAATCGCGGGCGGTTTCAAATACTGCTCGAAATCTCTTTTCGCTCTCTTGTCTGGCTTGCTCTGCATTCCTTCGATCGGTAATGTTAAAAACAATATTTACAATTCCCTGAATCTTACCGCATTCATCAATTATAGGATTGCTGCGCATCAGCCAAATTTTGCCATCGTCGGTGCAAATTTCTCCTTCCTGAAACTCTCCGCTTTCGATAACTTTTACCGCTTGGCATCCGGGGCAGGGCTCTGGAATCTTTCGCGCAATCTCATAGCAATGCTTGCCGACCAACTCTTCTGCAGATTTGCCGACATATTCCTGTAGAGCTTTATTGGTCCAGATCAATCGCATCTGTGGATCGATAAACTCGACGATGGTATCCTTCAAGCCGTTGAGGATTGCCGCCTTCTCTTGTTCCGACTTTCGCAAGGCTTCTTGCGCAAAAAGGGCTTCTGTGACATCCGAGCCGATGCCTATGCCGCCCAACACTTTTCGGTCTTTGCTGATGAAATTGTTGGAATGCCAACTGATGCGCCGCGCTCTTCCATCTTTGCAACGGATGGTGGTTACATAGTTCTCCACCCGTCCATTGTTCATGGCCAAATTCATAGCGTCGTTAATTATTTTCTTTCGATATTCCGGATCCGGGTAAAGCCGCGCCCAGATGTCGGCACTGCCCAATACCTCATCTCTACTGTAGCCGGAGATGCGCTCAGCTGCTCGATTCCAGAAAGTCATCTTCCCATGGGCATCGAACATATCGATCCAGATGGCTGCAGTATCGATCATCTCGCTATGGAATCGGAGCAATGAATTGAGCTTTTCCTCGTAACGCTTGAGGGGACTGATGTCCATGAGAGATGCAATGGTTTTTCTTGTGCCGGGAATCATGTCGATCGACAAAAAGATGTCTTTTTTCCGGCCATTCCTGTCGATCATCTTAAAATCGTAATTTTTCAAGGCATGTTCAGGATTCTGCCGTCTCAGACAATGCTGGGTGAGCATGCTCTGCAAATTTTCATTGTGAACAAACTCGGTCCACTTCATCTTGCCTTCGATCTGGCTCTTGGTGTAGCCGGACATTCGTTCTGATTCGGCATTGACGAGAGATATCGTCATATCGTCTTCGATGATGATAACAGCGGTTCCGGTATTCTCAAAGATGGCCCTGTACTTGTTCTCGGATTCCTTCAGAGCTTCTTCCATCCGACGTCTCTCGGATATGTCCCTTAATGCAGTAAACAGAATTCGACTGCCCTTCCAGGGAATGGCGGTGAGACTGACCTCTACAGGGAACTCTTCTCCATTCAATCGGCGACGAATCCACTCGAATCGATTTGTCCCTTCTTCGTAAGCCTTTTTGATCATCTCTTCAGCCATTTCATGAGAGCTGCATCCATTGGGCTGCATGTCCGGGGCAAAGCAGGCGGGATGACGGTTTAAAAGATCTTTTTTATGCGAGGCTCCCATTGTATTTACTGCCGCAGGATTGCAATCGATATATTTCCCGCCATCGAGAAGGAGCATGGCGTCTGTCGATCTCTCGAACAGCATGTGGAACTTGGCCTCGCTCTCTAAAAGGTCTTCTTCTATTTTCTTCCGCTTGGTGATGTCGCGTATCGATTCGATCGCTCCGAATACATTGCCGCAGGTATCGCAGAGCGGCCCGGCTTTGCACCAAATGGTTGAACCGTTTTGGCCAAAGGAAGGGATGAAGACCTCACCGGAAATGTTCCGGCCATCTCGCTGCAAATTCGTGTACTCAGCTTCGACATCATAGCCCGGATTGAAGATCGTGTCGATCAGAATCGGTCTTTTATGGCCGTAGAATGGAATTGAATATTCATAGTCTCCTTTTCCTAAGACTTCTTTGGCCGGGGTCCCGGTCAGACTTTCCATGGCCTTGTTCCAGGAGATGACCACTCCATTTTTATCAATAGCTAGCGTAGCATCAGGAAGGAAATCGATTAAATCGGCCAGTTGCCTCTCCAAGTCCGTTACGATTTCATTCGATCCTAACACTCTTGCTTTTGCTGTGTCTGCTCCCACCGCGCTTGCTTCCGCTGTGTTTGCTCCTATCGAGCTTGCTTCTACCGAACTAGCTAAATCGATTACTGTAGCCATGTAGCCGGTCAGTTTTCCGTTCTTGCGGCATGGCGTAATAGTAAGATTTGCAAAGAGAATTGCATCCTCAAAATTAATAAGCCGAGCGTCAAAGGATACGGTACGTCCGGCGAGAAGTTTGTTTTCCGCATCTTTTAGCTTTTTGACGTCTTCCAGATGGAAATGATCGTATAGAGAAACTCTCGTCAGATCTTCGGGCAAAGTGAAAAGCATTTTAGCAAAAGCGGGATTTGAATATTCTATGAACCATTTATTATCTGTGACAAGAATTCCCTGTCCAACTGAATCAATAAAATTAGAAAAATCAAATCGTGAACTAAGGATGTCATGAAGAGGCTTCGGCGCATCATCATCATCACTTGCAATGTCTGAAGATCTTGGTTTAGCCATTATTACACCAAACAAACTTTTTATAAATTATCCCTAATTATTAATTTTAACTTTTGCATAAATTCTGTCCTGTAGCTATAGCGAAGTCTTGCTTGTTGCGATTGTATATATCTTTTATCTATTGTGGGCCTATTGTCGATCTACTGTCGAATGCGGCTGCAAATCTCCAAAGATCACTATTGCACATCCTGCAATGGTTTTGCTATTTGTTTGTGGATGGCTTAAAAAAATTAATTGACATAAATTCGCTTCATTCTGCTGGCAATTCTTTTTTAAATAAAATGGATCAAGGCCCTTCACCGAGCGTAAGCAGAACATAGGCAAGACAGTCTTTCTTGAACTGCACCTCATCGACGGGCAGCCTGATTCCCGCGAGCATTCTCACATGCTCGGCTTCATCTTCTCTCCCTGCGATCTGCAGTTGTCTCATGAAGAGCATAAGCCGCAAAGTTGCGAGGCGGTCTGCATCCTCTTGCAGCTCTTTCATCTCATTCTGAATCTCTGTGCCCTTGGCCTTGGCCTTCAGCACCTTCAGCAGATCTGCAGTCCCACGGCAGTCCGAGTAAAGGCTGATCGGCTCTTCCTGCTCGACATCGATGCTGAGCATGGGAAAGGTTCTGCAAATCTCCGGCCTCCCCTCATGAATTTTGCACCTGCGCGCTCTTGCATCGTAAAAGCAGCAGATTCTTTCCGGACCCATGTTCTTCAAGATCCGGCAGCCCTCTCGCTTCTCAGGATCGGGATCTGTGAACTGAGAAAATATGGTGCTGGCACTCTTGCCGGAGAAATCGGCAATTCGCTGCAGGTCTTCGTTGGTCACTAAAGCATAGCCCTCGCCTTTGCAGCATTCTCCGCAGTTTTTGCATTCGAAGAGGACTTGAGCGGCAGCCAGGCTCGACTGGATCTCTGGAACTTCATCCCTAAACCATTCCAGGAATGATTTGGACTCTTCGACGATCAGTTCTTGTTTGCCTTCGCTCTTGTCAGATTTTCCTTTGTCCAATTTATCCTTGTCTGACTTGCTATTATTGTTAAACTTACCATTGTCCGACTCGATCATGGCCGCCTCCATCTTGCCCGACTCGCTTGCTCTTTTGGGGGAATTGCATTTTTTAGCTCTCCACGGGATGTTCCTTGCCCGTCAAATATCCTCACAAGCCGTCAAGCTCCTCACAAGAATTGAGATGTCTCCAGCATTTTAGCCACGGCGTAAGCAGGAAACACATCCGATATCTTTTGCCCGTATCTGTGCGAGAGCAAGAGGCACTCCAGCCCCAGGAATGAAGCCGCCTCTGCAATAAGTTTCTCGCCTATTCCCGCCGCGACCACGACGCTCAGATCGTGCTTTTTTGTCTGTCTTTCCAAAGCCATAGTGAGCAGAGTCTTTTGCCGCTCGCGAACCTGCTCGGCTACGGCCAGGGCTCCTGCATCGCCGATCTCCTCCAGGTCGGAGCAGACGGCCCGCGCCAGCCTGCGCAAAGCTGCCACACGATCCCGCCCCGCACCATCGGGCGCATCGCAGGTGTAGCGATCTTCTCCGATCTCGCCCAGAGCCAGGTAGGCGTCGGCAGTGATGGCGAACAGCTCCGGCGAGAGAGGAACCGTATCGCCCCGGATTCGCGCCGCAGGCAGCAGGGCTCCCAGACTCGTTCGAAGTTGTCCCATGTAAACCAGCTCGCCTGCGGCCAGCCTTTGGAAATCGGTCTTTGCGGCCTGGGGTGAGCGCGCCTTTCCCTTTACTGGAATCAGATCGGTGGTGGTGCTGCCCATATCCACGAAAATGCAGTCTCCCACCTCGCGAGAGAGGAGCGCGGCTGATGCCGACCAGTTTGCCGCAGCCAGTTCCAGCGGATCCTTCCAGACAAAGCCGTTCAAACCCCAGAAGTGCACATGGCAGCGAAATGCCCTTTGGACGACGGCCATGATGCTTTCCACGCCCTCCCGCTTGCTGGAATAACAGTCTGCCAGCTCGCCTGTGATGACCGCGGCCACTGCATCCGGCTTTTGTGCTGCGTAGCGCTTCAGCACCTCGGCCAGAGGCGCATTCTTCCAGAGGGGCAGGTAGACGCTCTCGGCAAAGAGGCCGTCGGAGCCAGCAAGCTTGGTGTTGGCTCCTCCGATGTCCAGGCCTAGAATCATTGCAGGCTAAAAGCCATATCGAACCATAAAAGCTTTAGGTCGGGAGATAACTTTAAGCCACCAACTTTCGGAGATCAGGATCATGGCTGCCAAAGAGAAATACGCTGAACCCACTTACTTGGAATGTGGATTCGGAGAGCTGGAATATAAGGTAATAAGCCCGGAGATATGCTGCCGATGCGGCACCTGTGAGGCTTTCTGTCCCAGGATCGAGCACAAGGAGAACAAGCCCGCCCTCGTGGAATATGATCCGCTCTGCGGCCTGTGCTTTGCTTACTGCCCCAGGACCTTCCTGGACATGGGCGAGTTGGAGGCAAAGCTCTTCGGACGGACGAGAAATGCCGATGAGGCTCTGGGCATCTTCAAGAAGGCCGTCTCCGCTCAGGCGACCGCACGCCAGAGCAAGGCCCAGGATGGAGGAGTTGCCACCGCCCTGCTGGTCCAGGCCCTGGAGTCAGGCATCATCGACTGTGCAGTAGTTACGGACAGGGATGACGAGTGGAGGACCGTCGCGCGCGTCGTTACCACCGCTGATGAGGTCAAGGCTGCCGCAGGCACGAAATACACTATCTCCAACAGCGTTTATGCCGTCAAAGAGGCTATGGAAAAGGGCTACAAGAAGATCGGATTCGTGGGCACTCCCTGCCAGATTCAGGCACTGCGAAAGGTGCAGCTCCTGGACGAACCCTACGACTTCGGCCAGAAGAAGATCGTGCTCCTGGTTGGTCTGTTCTGCATGGAGAACTTCGATTACGATGAGCTGATGGAGGGCCTGGTGAAGGGCAAGTTCGGCCTGGACCCGAAAGATGTGGCCCGCTTCGAGATCAGTAAGGGCATGTTCCGCGTCATCGACAAGAGCGGCAAGGCCCACGAGGTCAAGATAGAGGAGACGGACGCGTACACCTTCAAGGGCTGCGGACCGTGCTTCGACTTCGCGAGCGAGCTGTCGGACGTCTCCGTGGGAAGTGTAGGATCTGCGGGCGGCTGGTCCACAGTTCTCATGCGCACTGACGCAGGCGAGAAGCTGTACGCTGCGACCCTTGCGGCTGGAGCCGTGCAGGAGAAGGCCATATCCGAGAAGGGAATGGCTCTGGCAATGCGGCTGGCCGGCAACAAAGCCCAGCGCTTTGAGACCAAATCCCAAGAGATGAAGGTCAGCGGCATAACCCGCTGAGCGCGGGCGAGAAGGAAACACTGATCAAATATGCTCTCTGTCGGGCTGGCTGGAAAGCCTAACTCTGGCAAATCCACTTTTTTCAAGGCCGCGACCCTGGTAGAAGTGGATATCGCCAACTATCCGTTCACCACCATCGACGCCAATCACGGCGTATCCTACGTGCGAGTGGCATGCCCCTGCAAGGAATTGGGCATCAAGGAAGGCTGCGGAAGGTGCAAGGACGGCGTACGCTTCATTCCCATCGAGCTGATCGATGTGGCGGGCCTGGTTCCCGATGCCCACCTGGGCAAGGGCTTGGGCAACGAGTTCCTGGATGCTCTGCGCGTGGCGGAAGCCGTCATTCACGTTCTGGACGCCTCCGGCGGCACGGATGCGGAAGGAAATCCGGTGGGCCTCGGCAACCATGATCCCGTATCGGACGTGAAGTTCCTCGAGTACGAGATCAGCATGTGGCTGAACGGCATCCTCAACCGCAACTGGGAGAAGCTGATGCGCAACTACAAGGCCCTGGGCGGCAAGCCCGATCAGGTCTTGATTGAGCAGATGGCCGGTGCCGGAGTCTCGGACACGCACATCCGGCGCGCCCTGGCGGAGATGAAGAAGGACCTGGGGACCTGGAATGCGGATGATCTGAAGAAGTTTGCCGGACTCCTGCGTGCCTACAGCAAGCCCATGATCCTGGCGGCAAACAAGATGGATGTAGCGCCGCCGGAGAATGTGAAAAAGCTTCTGGCGCTCAAAGATGTTATTGTTCTGCCTGTGAGCGGTGCTGCGGAGATTGCGCTGCGCATGGCCGAGAAAGCGGGACTGATCAAGTACCGCCCCGGCGATCCCGACTTCGAGATCGCAGGCCAGCTCAGCAAAGCCCAGACAGCAGGATTAGAGAAGATCCGCTCGCTGATGAAGGAGTACGGCGGCACGGGCGTGCAGCAGTGCATCAACCGCGCCGTCTTCGAGCTGCTCGATTACATCGTTCTTTATCCCGTGGAGGATGAGAACAAGTACACCGATCGCAAGGGCGTCATCCTGCCGGATGCCTTCCTCATGAAGCGGGGCAGCACGGCGCGTGACCTGGCCTTCCGGGTGCATTCCGATATCGGCGAGAGCTTCCTCTTTGCCATCGATGCCAAGAGCAAGATGCGCCTCGGCGAGAAGTACGAGCTGAAAGACGGCGATGTGATCAAGATAGTGTCGACGAAATAGAAGTCTTGATTGAAGAACCATCATCAATTTTTATATTATTTT
>RPOO01000162.1 GCA_003857025.1 Methanothrix sp. | reverse complement strand
TTATTGACTTATGCCAGCGACGCTCTGCGAGCCGTGATGTCAAACGGAGCTGCGTTTACGGATATTCTCTTCCCAGACCTCTTGCTTTTGTCGTCTTTTTCCTGGCATTTTTCCGGTCGGCAACGCTCATGCTGAGGCTGGAGGTGGAATAGAAGAGATAATGGTAGAAAATGCGGATGCTTGCAGTTTCAAGGCTTGACATATCAGGGCAAGCCATTCATTCTTTCATCGACAGCGATATCCTCTTTCTCTCCAAATCCACGTCCAGCACCTTCACCATCACTTTTTGCCTGGCCTTCACTACATCGAGCGGATTTCTCACGAACCCATCTTTAAGCTGGCTGATATGCACAAGGCCGTCCTGATGCACGCCCACATCCACGAATGCCCCGAAGGCGGTGACGTTGGTCACAATGCCGGGCAGCTTCATGCCCACCTGCAAGTCCTCGATCATCTCGATGCCGGACATGAAGCTGAACGCCTCGAACTCCGGGCGCGGGTCGCGACCGGGCCTGGCCAGCTCATCTAAAATATCCGCCAGGGTAGCGTCTCCCGCCTTTGCGCCCAGATACTTCTTGGGATCGATGCGCTTCAGAAGATCACTGTTCTGCAGGAGCTTCGGCACCGGGACTCCAAGATCTGCGGCCATTCTTTCGACGATGGCGTAGCTTTCGGGATGCACGGCGGTGCTGTCCAGAGGATTGACACCTTGGCGGATGCGCAGGAATCCGGCGGCCTGCTCGAAGGCTTTGGGACCGAGGCGGGGCACATTTTTCAGGTCTTCGCGGGAAGAGAAGAGGCCGTGCTCGTTCCTGTAGCGAACGATGGCCTCTGACAGCTTCGGCCCCAGGCCGGAGACGTAAGCCAAAAGCTCGCGGCTGGCGGCGTTCACATCCACGCCTACCAGATTCACGCAAACCGAGATGGCGTCATCCAGCGCCTTTTTTAGCGCCGACTGATCCACGTCATGCTGGTACTGCCCGACGCCGAGAGCCATGGGCTCGATCTTTACCAGCTCTGCCAGCGGGTCCATCAGCCTCCTGCCGATGGAGACCGCGCCGCGCACGGTGGCGTCCTGGTCCGGGAACTCTTGGCGGGCAACATCCGAGGTGGAGTAGACAGACGCTCCGGATTCGTTGACCATGATCACGGGAATTTTGCGCGAGAACTTGATGGCGCGCAGGAAGGCTTCCGTCTCCCTTCCGGCGGTGCCGTTGCCGACGGCGACGACCTCGATCTCGAACTGATCGCAGATATCTTTTACCATTTTGGCGGCCTTTTCCGCTTTCGATTGCGACTCATACGGATAGATCACATCGTTCTTTACCAGCCTGCCCAGGCGGTCCAGAACCGCCAGCTTGCAGCCCGTGCGAAATCCGGGGTCCACTGCCAGAACGGCCTTCTGGCCCAGAGGCGGATCGAGGAGGATCTGGCGCAGGTTATCAGAGAATACGGCAATTGCTTTTTCCTCCGCCCGCGCTCGCGCCGAGGCGAGGGCCTCGCTTTCCATAGACGGTGCCAGCAGGCGGCGGTAGCCGTCGCGCGCCGCCGTCCTGACCTGCTGCGAAGCTGGGCCGTCTCCCTTCAAGAAAAGCTCATCCAAAATATCGTGCGCAATTTCTTCAGGTGGCGCTACATGCAGGCTGATCACGCCCGCCTTGGCGGCACGCAGCATGGCCAGGAGTCCGTGAGAGGAAACACGCCCGATGGGCCCGGACCAGTCCAGGTAATCCTTGAATTTTTCCGCATCAGGTCCCGGCTCTTTGCCGGTGGCAGCCTTCGATTTGAGAACGCCTTCCGCCTCGAAAAGTCCTCTCGTGCGGGCTCTGCACTCCGCGTCCTCGCTGATCCATTCAGCCATGATGTCCCTGGCCCCGGCCAGTGCATCATCCGCGCTTTCCACGCCAAGATCTGCATTGACGAACAAAGCCGCCTCTTTATCCAGATCAAGGTCCCCATGCCTTTCCTGGGCAAAGATCTTCTTGGCAAGATTCTCGAGGCCCTTTTCCCGCGCCACCGTGGCTCTGGTGCGCCGCTTGGGCCGGAATGGCAAATAGATGTCCTCAAGCTCGGCAAGCGTCCGGGCACCAAGCAGCTTCTCTCTGAGTTCATCCGCCAGCAGGTCGCGCTTGGACAGGGATTGGAGGATGGCCTCGCGCCGCTCATCCAGTTGCCTGAGCCTTGTCAGCAGGTCGCGAATCCTGGCGATCGCAACCTCGTCCAAGCCCTCCGTGGCCTCTTTGCGGTATCTGGCAATGAAGGGCAAAGTTGCGCCGGAATCAAGCAGCTCTGCGACTGCCCGAACCTGGCTTTCCTTCAGGGACAATTCTTGTGCGATCTGTGCGACGTGTGACGATTCCATAATCCTTCCTCTGGGGGCTCCAGGCCAATTTATTGGCTGCCTGAGGTGAAAAAGCCGCCGCTAGCCAGGAGCAGGCAGGATTCTTGAAATTCTTGAGGATGGAAAGTGAGAAGTCGAATAATTGATGCCGATGGAATGATTCGGCAGCAAATGATTTAGGTAGCAAATGATGTCGGTTGGGAAATTTAATGGCGAAAGCTGAACCCTGGAAAAACCAGATCGCTAAACCCCCTGGTGGCGGACGAATTTGGCCAAGGCAATTTACTTGAAGAAATAAATGCAAAAGGGAGGCCAGTGGTCCTGGCCTGTTATTGGTAAGATCTGAATCGTGAATTAGATTAAAGTTACTGCTTCGCGACTTTGTCTGCCTTGGGGCCTTTCTCGCCCTCGACTACCTCGAAGCTGACCTTATCGCCCTCATTAATTGTGACATCGGGCAAAAGGCCAGTTGCATGAACAAAATAATCTTTTCCATCGTCGCCTGCAATGAATCCAAATCTCTTGGTTCGATTGAAGAATTTTACTGTTCCGGTTACCATTCTGATTCCTCAGTTTAGGTATCTGATATTAGCCGTCTATTTAAATGTACTGGCGAACATCCCCAAATCGAGGCGAAAATCATTCGCTCTGCTAAAGAAAGAATCATCACAAAATGATGGATTTCGCCTCCAGCCATTCACTCCGACATCCTGCAAATTGATGAAGAAGAACGGCTCTGGGAGATCATTTCCAAGTATTTCGCCCAATTGTTCTCTATCGCATCCGACATATGCGTACGTCTTCGTTGATGATTCTCGGATCGCGTTTTAAAATTCTTTTATGCGCAGCGCTCGACACAATTGCGCGGAAAGCCACATCGGTTCATCTCGATTAATTTGTGCTTACGAACCCAAAAAGTCAATCTAAGAACATTTTGCGATAATGCTGCGATATATCTTCGTGGCCTGATCGGCGGCGATGCAGCCCTTAGCGCATCTCCCGCAGCGAATGCATTTTTCCGCATCGATAGAAAAAGTATCCTGCACCCGGATCGCGTCCTTCTTGCAGTTTTTCTCGCAGATCCGGCAGCCGGTGCACAGTTGCACGCGCAGCATGCTCTCACACACCTTTTGCAGCAGCTCTTCTGCTTCCTGCTTTGGCGCGATAATCATGATGTGGCCGTTGGCAAAGACCGTCGCCCTTCCTTTGTCAGCCTTGATCACCGCCGCGCCAAGCTCCTCGGCAAACGACATTTCCCCGACCAGGTGCAGGGCACCGGCAACGGAAGGAAATGGATGATTTTGAGGCGCGGCGAGGTTTGCTTCAATTGAGTATTCCAGGCCGCAGGGCGATGGTCCCCGTGTCACCTGCAAAGCGACCTCCTTCTTCGCATCGGATCTTGCTTGCAAGCCGATTCCATGAGCCTTGGCAATCTCCATCATCTTGGGCGGATGCCTCTTCCAGCGCCAGAAGCCCCAATCGATGTATCTCTTGTCTAGCTTGTTTTCTTCTCCCCATGATTTCAAGAACGAGGTCCATCGGGCATATAAATCCGGGTGCGACTTCTTCAATCGGGAGAACTCCGACTGCAGCGATGCGGGGCAGAGCCAGCAGCCGATGCGCTCGAAGTCTTCACTGTAGAGGGGATTTGGTTCGAGCTGGTTCCAGTAGATGTAGAGCATGACCTCCAGCGCCCGCCAGTTGCGGATGGGTGAGAGGGTGGTCTGGCTCGGCACGTAGGGATTGCGCTCGACTGCCTTGATGGTGGCGCGGTTGAATGACTCAAAGATGCGGCGGCCTTCAATGGTCACGCAGCCCTTGGGGAAGTGCTGCTGAAGGAATGTGGTCATGGGTCCCAGTTTGTTGGTCTTGCAGCACCAGCGAAAGTCCTTGGCCGGCGGCCCGGAGCTCTCCGCTTGTTCGAAGAACCCGCCCTCGCTTGTGATCTCGTGCAGCTTCAGCTTGTGGGTGCGGCAAAAGTTGCGCGTGTAAGCCACAGTTTCGGGAAATTCAAGGCCCGTGTTGATGAAGAGCACTTCTGACCTCGGCCTCACCTTCCGGCAGAGCCAGAGGGAGGCGAGGCTGTCTTTTCCGCCGCTGAAAGAGACGTTCACGGGCAGCCTGTTTCTGGACAGGTAGTCCTCCAATTCTTTTAAGGCCGTCTTCTCCAGCCGCTTCAGATGATCCTCGTTGGCTCTAATGACATCATCCCGGGTCGACAGGCGGTCGCCAAGGCGGAGGTGGTCGGCTTTGACTACATCCTTGATGCGAATGGATTGGACGGGCGGGATGGATGCCGATCCATCTCCCTTCATCCGCACCACGCCCACGCCCGCGAACTTTCCCATCTTGAGGATGACGTTGTCGCCTTCTTTCAATTGGTCCGGTTGGCTCTCGATCTGCTCCTCTTTCAGCCATTTGCCCTTGAGGTGGCCCTTCAGGAGGGCGGGATTGCAGACCACGATGGCCTTTTTCGCCCTGGTGCAGAGCAATGCCGCTCCCGCAGGCTCAAGATCAATCTTGTGGCTCCCGGCTGTGATATCAAACCAGAGCGTGGCGATGTGCAGGCCGTCCAGGATTACCTGATCGCGGCGGTCCATTCCTGCAATCTTGTTGAGCAGAATTATTCTGCCGTCCAGAATGTCGGTGCAGCCGTAATCTTTATTGAAAAGCTCGCTGAGAAGTTCCATTCCGGCCCGCGAGCAGAGCCGCACATCTCCGGGAGGCGAGAGCTGAATCTGCCTGCCTCTGCTCTTGCAGATGGAGCACTCTTCTGCCAGCAGGGGGAGGTTGCAGCTTTGGCACCAGAATAGCTCGCTTTTTCCCGGGGAGAAGGTTCTGTTATCTCGCATGTATTGCTTTCCGGTTTGGTTCACAGGTATTTAACTTGTAGGATTGGAATTTTCGTTTTGTCTATACTATTCCTCTCGATATGCCTTTTGGCCATGAAAAGAAAACTCCATTTTCGCCTTGTTGTCGGTTACCGATCCTTCACATCAATACTTGTCATTGAATCTCCAAGAGTTGCCGTCTATTCCCTGCATCTGTGAAATGATATATACAGTATATAGGAAAAATACATACATATAGTCTAATGAGAGAAGGCATATATCGGTCTAATTCAATTCCGATTATTGGTGCTAAGCGAGTTATCTCTTGAGAAGAGCACGGGAGCAAAATCGTCTTCCGCGTTTCGACTGATCAGCAATGATCAGCAAATGCCTACGATGCCAAAGAAATTCATCCGAGGGAGCGATGACCCTGCACCCCATCCCCTCCCGGTAACGCACGCTCTTTGTCACAGCTTCTGCAATGATTTGATTTGTAATTGCAATAGTTTTTATCATAATTTAACTTATAATTGTTATAACAAATTTTATCATATTTTGAATAATAATTCTCATCGCAATTGTTATCAAAATTTTATTCGTAATTTTGATGGCATTTGTTGCCATAACCATAATTTGTTTTTCTCTGCAGGTGGAAAGGAATGATTAATGCTATGGGCTGTGAGAGCCTTCGAAATGGGGAAAATCTGCTCGGCTTGCTCGAATACTACGAGGCGGTACTGGATAGAAACGGCCTTGCGGCAAGAATCGGGGAGATCAGGTCTCTCAAACTGGGATTGATTGTCGATCTCTTGAAGACCGTCAGCGTTCCTGAAGAACTCAAATCAGATCTCATCACGGCCATCATCAGCGCCTGGAAGATGGATTCCCAGGACAAGACCGCGCAAGATTGCGAAGAGGAGCTGAATACCACGCGCTGTAGCATCGATGCGGTTCGGTACGGGACGCATGGCGTGAGCGATCCGTCTCATCCGCTGAGCGCGCTGAAGCAGGATGTGGCTGTGATGCTGGCCCTGCCGCTGAAGCCCTGTGACCTGAAGGCGGATGAAGCATCCCGAATCCAGGATCTGCTGGGCCGCGTGATGAATCATTTCGCAGCCGGAGCTTAAAGCGGATTCTAGCGCAATGCTATTGCAGTTTCACCGGCAGAGAATGGTGTTTGGTATCGCGATCTTGCATAAGCTGAGATGTGAATTATGCAAGATCAATCCTGCTCTTTTGATTGCAGTTTTTGGGTTAGTACAATTATTGGTTAGCCCAACTATTGGTTAGTACAATTCCTAGTCCAGCTTGAGGAATGCAAGAGCGCAGCTTTACTGCGGCAAATTCGGCATCTATCTTGGCATACCCCGTTATCGCATAAAGTCAATATCAAATATAATGCCAATAAAATTTTTGGGCAAATTATGTCTATATAGAGTAAGTGGATAAAATTTATTAGGAATTAACGCCTATAATATATCAATGCAAGTAGCTGGCAAACCTGCTAGGTTTCTCTCTTTCCGGGAAGCAGAGGTCTTTCGAAGAAACGGATGGAAGGCAGCCGATCTCCATGTTCATTCCCTCTGCTCGTCTGATGTCATTTCTGCCGGAACCCAACATCCCAAATATTTGTATAAGATGGCAAGAAATCTGGGCATGGACTACGTGACATTTACAGATCATGACACCCTGCAAGCCTATGATCTTCTCAGCCCCGATGCAGAGGGAGTGGTAAAAGGAGTAGAGATAAAGATCAAGGACACGGAAATGGTGGGCCACACCATCCATGTCAATGTCTATGATCTTGAGGGAGGGCAGTTCCTGGAGCTTGAAGAAATTGCCAAACGCGGAGACCTGCCCGACTTCCTTGACTGCCTGGAGCGAAATGACCTGCCCTTTGTCTACAACCACCCGCTCTGGTTCGAGCCCCATGAGCAGCCCAATTTGCAGTCAATTCCGCTCCTCTTTAAACTGTTTCCTGTGGTGGAGTACAATATGCATCGCATCCGGCGAAAGAACGAGATCACGCGGGAGCTGGCGAGAAGATTTGGAAACGGTCTGGTGGCCTCAACCGATACCCACTCAGGCATGGTGGCCCAGGCATATACTATTTCCCAAGGCGATACCTTCCGGGAATTCTTCCAAAAT
>RPOO01000161.1 GCA_003857025.1 Methanothrix sp. | reverse complement strand
GCCTATTTCTTTAGTATTAACCTTCCATGCATATATAATCTTCTATTTCTTTAAATTGTCTGCAGATTCACAATATAAAGTTAAATATAGATAAATACTAATATGTCGATTTTCAATCAGAGAGATGCCTATCAAATCCTGAGCTGAGTATGAAATATCTGCAAATATCGACTTTGTCTATTGGTGCCGGCAGAAATTATAGCTATGCCTATACAGTTCAGGTTTTTTTCTGAAGGATATATCAAACTGAAGGAGGAAATGCAGTTTTGATGCAGCTAAAATAACGCCACAATAAAAGATTTGTGGATCAATAATAAGATAATCGAGTTAAAATAAATATTATATGTACGTAATTGCGGCAAAACTGAGGAGAATTATCAATCTAATAGTATCAATATAATTTTACTAAGAAATAATTTTTGCCTTAACGATTTCTTTGGGCCAAATCCCGATAGGCCAAAGACGATAAGCAATATGTCGACGAGCCGGAGATGATTAGTTGGTGAATCCGGTGAATCCGATGAATCCGGTGAACCAAAGGCAATAAACAATATTTCTGCAAGTCGGAGACGATGAGCCAAATGGCCGCTAGACGGAAAAAATTGCACGAACTCCCGAGCGAACGGGAGCTATTTCAAGACCAATTTTAAAGCGCGCTGCGGGCAACCCATGACACAGGCTCCGCACTGGATGCACTTGCCGGAGTCTGCGACCACCAGCCAGTCATCAAAGTGAAATGTTCCGGTGGGACAGATGGAGACACATGCCCCGCAGTGCACGCACTCGTTCTCATCCCGCACGACCGGGATCTCCAGTGGCACGACACGAACGCCGCGACGCTCGAATGCCTCCTTGACTTCATTGCACTTTTCGGCCGGGACTTCCAGGACGATCTCGCCGCTCACGGCATCTATGCTGGCCCGCTCGATGTTCACTAGGGCCGAGGTCTCAAGAATGACCGAGGCGATGAGGGGATAGCGCACGATTCCGGGAGAAACATGCAGCATTAGCTTCATCTCTACCGCCTCCTGGCCAAAAGCCGGGAGAGATGGTTACTCGTGATCATTCCTATCACCTTGTTCTCCTTGTCCACAACAGGCAGAGCCGAGATGCTGTGCGTGTCCAGGGTACGGGCCGCCAGCTCGATGGGCTCGTCAACAATGGCTGAATAAACCCTGCGTGTCATGATATTTGCGATCTTGGTGGGCTTTCCACCCGCTACGGCTTTGGAGATATCCCATGCAGTGATGATGCCCATCAGCCTTCCATCCTTTGAGACCACGGGTAGATGATCGAAACTCCCGCTCACGATCAGCTTGGCCGCTTCATCCACCTGGATGTCTTCGCGAACAGTAACCACGTCGCGGCTCATGACGTCTCCCACGTTCGGCGACTCCTTAGTCTGCTTCATGGGCCGGGAGCTTCCCAAATGCGAGAGGGGCTCTACTGCCTGGCTGAGCAGGAACTCGCCCTGTTCTACCTGCGCCTTCAACTCCAATGCAATCTCGCGAGCCATATGGTAGCTGGAGAGCGATGATGTGGCAACCTCTTTTCCATTGAGGTCGATCATGCCCGACTTCAGGTCTTCGTAGCTCACCATCTTCAAAGAGGGGCGGTCGCGGCGGGGGATGCCGTAGTCCACCACGGGAACGGTGATGTCTCGGTCGCGAACAGCCGTATTCTTGGCGATTTTTTCATTCAAGACAGGAATCGGTATTCCGATGCCAAGGTAAAGGCTCGGCCCGTATTTGTGGAAGGTCGCAGCTCGCAGATAGCGATTGCTCATCTTCTTCAGGTCGCCTGTGACCATCAGGGTTGAGAAATTATTCTGGGGATTGTGCTGCGTGCCGGATCCGATGACGAACCCTTGCGCTCCTGCCAAAAATATGCGCGTTCCCATGCCGACGTAGTCAAAATTCGGGTCGTTGGAGAGCGGCGACAGGACTCCTGCGCCGCTGTAGTGAATGTTGCCGAGGCGCGGCAGAAGTGTTCCCATGTAAGTGTAAAGCGTCCGATCCGAGGAGTTGGTGGCGGCATTGTAGCGCTGGTAGGCGTTGCGCGGGTTCACCATCATCGCCTGGTTGAAGTCCTCCAATCGCAGTGAGGTCTCCAGTTCCATCTGAGGGTAGCAGTCCGTGCCTGCGCCCTCCGCCTCCACATCAATCTGTTTGCCTGCCACAAGGTCTTCAATTACGTGAGCCCCGCCGTACTCGATGCCCCGATCAATGGATGGCTGGGTGGCACCGAGGAAAAGATCGACGGCAGCCACGCCGCCGTAGGCTTCCACTTTGTTCAGGAAAGCTCTGGCAATCTTTATGGGCGGATCGCTGTGGCCCAGGTTGAGAAATACGCCTGAGGAGCACATGGCCCCGAAGGTTCCCGTAGTTACAACATCTACCTCTCGCACCGCCCCGGCCGGTCCAAGTTCATCCACAATGTCGGGCATTTCCTCGGCTGTGACGACGCGAACCGAGCCGTCGCGAATGCGTTCGTTGATCTCAGATAACGATTTCTCTTGCACAATTTGCAGAAAAGTCGGCAATCCGATAAAAACTTGTTGGGCTTTGCGGTCCAACAACGTTATCTGCCTTAAAGAAGAGGGTTCACGTGAATTAGGAGCCTTGTGAAAAATGGCAAAGAATCCCGGCAAGAAAATTGTTCTCACCAGCGACTCGACCATGATGAGCAGCTATCATGGAGGCGTGATGCTGGGCTTTGCCGCCATCATGCCCAGAGCCGTACTGCCACAAAGGATATTGCGCTCTTTCTTCTGCCCGCCCGTTCCCGCTGCCGGCGACGGCTCGGCAAAGATCGCTCCCTGCGGCATGAGGAAGGTTGAGGCAGCCCTGCTCGATGCGGGCTTCTCTCGCGATGAAGTCATGGTCGCCCACCCCGATCATCTGGAGAAGGCCATCGGTCCCGAAACACGCATCGTGGGCATCACTCATGACGATCCGATGGGCAAGATCGCGGCGCGAGAGCTGGAGGACATCATAGGGCGCGGGCCGCCGCACAACCGCTCCAGCTTTCTTGCTCTCGTAAACCACCCGCTCATCCGGGAACATAGGCCGCGCGTCGTTGTAGGCGGCAACGGCTCCTGGGAAGTGATGGGTGAGAACGTAGGCGTGGACCACATTTACCTTGGTGAAGGCGAGAGCGATTTTCCCGAAGTCTGCCGCAAGATCCTACGAGGCGAGGATGTGCCGCCCGTCATCCGGGGCGGGGCGGTTCCGGCTGAATCGATCCCGGTAAACCGCGGCGCAACCGTCGGCGGGATTGTCGAAATCGGCAGAGGCTGCTGGCGAGGATGTGCCTTCTGCTCGCCTGCCATGCGCACGGTACGCCACCGGCCCCTGCAAAATATCCTGGAGGACGTGCGACAAAACCTCGAAAACGGACAGATGGATCTGATTCTTCACTCCGAGGATGTGCTAACCTACGGCTCGAAAGGAATGGAGACGAGCGAGGAGAAGGTCTTGAAGCTTGTAAAGAGCGTAAAAGAGCTTGGGCCGCATACGGTGGACTTCTCGCACATGAGTTTAGCGACGGTTCACCACAATCAGAACCTCGTTCGCAAGGTCTCGGAAGTGGCGGGCATTGGCTCTGACCAGAAATATATGTCTGCCTGGATCGGCATCGAGACGGGAAGCTGCCGCATCCTGGAGATGCACATGCCGCGCAAAGCACTGCCCGGCGATATTGGCGAGTGGCCGGAGATTGTGAGGGATTGCTACCGGCTCTTTGACGAGGAGTCCTGGCTGCCTGTGGCCAGCCTGGTGCTGGGGCTGCCTGGCGAGAAGGCCGAGGATGTCATAAAGACCATCGAGCTGGTCGAATCGCTGAAAGATTACACAGGCCTCATGCTCCCCCTATTCTTCACCACCATCTCCGGCACGAAGCTTGGCGGCATCAAAGGCTTCGGCAAGGATGACGCCCTGCCGGAGCACTGGCAGTTGGTGGGCCTTTGCCTGGAGTACAATCTCAAACACCTCAAGACGCTGCACCGCCTCTACAGCGAGAGGATGACTGCTGGGCCATTCGTTCATGCCGCCCTGAGCGGAATAAACCTGGTAGCCGATTTTGCCCTGGGCAAGTACATGAAGAGAATGAAAAGAGGAGAGCCTCCCAACTGATGCCGGAAGGCCAAACCAAAAGCAATTTTGCTTCCGGCTCAGCGGCAATATAGCTTGAATTTATGATTGCGGTATTTTAGAAATCAATAATAATTTCGATAATCACTGCAATTTTTGCTACCAGATTATGCTATACCATTCTCGCCTATCCTAATAATTCTCCAATACCGACCTCACGACTCCCTTATGGTCTCCCTTAAGGGAATAGACGTTGTGGTCCCCGGAGACATCGATGCTCAGGATGCCCAGGCGGGTGTTCATAAGCCCAACCATTGCCGAGACTCCGCGATAGCTGACATCAAAGCCCTCTTTAGCGAGGTATGTGAACACATCCTCCGTGGTATATGCTCCGTCGCTCAAAAATAGCTTTAAAACGGCCTTGCGGATACCTATTCCGTCTCGCTTCAGGTAATTCCTGAGCCTCTCCTGGATTCGTTCTTCAGCGCTCTCCATCCGGCAAAATCACCGCCCCTTAGCAATGAATTTAAGGATTATAAAGGTATTCTCTCCACTACGAGCCCCATCTCCAAGGGGTATCTTTCCACAATGGAAATGTTACAGTCGATGCTTTTTAACTCTTTCGAAATATCTTCTAAGATGGGGGCAGCGATATCTATCACCCCATTTTCTTGTGAGTACATCTCCTGCGGGACCTCCAGATCTTGCAGAATATGCAAGGCTCCGCTCAGGTCTCCCTCGATCACGCCGTGCACGATAGTGCCTTCTTCCGTTATATAATCAAACGCGCGGGCCACGCGCCCGGCTCGCCGCAGCAGCCGTTCCCGGAGCTGCACGGCATCCTTGAAGCGGGAGGGACAGTAGTGCACCTTGATTCCCTCTTGCAGGAAGTGCTCTTTAGCGACTTCTTCACTGCCATCCGCACCGCAGCCGAGGTCCTGAGGCACGAAGCCGCGGGCGGCCAGGGCGGCGAAGTTGGTCTCGGAGAATTCCAGTTCGTTGAGGTTCAAGAAAGCATCGGCGGCCTTCACAGCGTCTAATACTCCCGGCGCGGCATTGATTGCGGGCATTTCCACTCCTGCCTCAAGACCAAAGGATTTTGCATCCAAAAGGGCCTCTTTCAGTCCGGGTGCCTTCTCCCAGTCCTCCTCGCGGGGGTGGAAGCGAATCTCGTCAAGGCCGGCATTTTTTAGCCGCTCCAGCTCCTCGCGGCGTGGCAACTGCCCGGTGTAAAGGTGAATATGATGCCTAGGCCCGAACTCCTGCTTCAAGGCCCTGATGCATTCCAGAACGTAGTCCAGTTTCATGAGCGGCTCGCCGCCGGTGATGCCGGTGCCGAGGGCGTCGATAGCCCGCCCTTCCGCGAGAATATCCTCGATCTCCTGCACCGGCTGCTCATCTGCAAATACCGCATCGTGCCCGCGCCGCTCCTCTGAGAGCGGACAGTAAAAGCAGCTACGACCGCACTTTCCGGTAACGAAGAGCACTAAGCCCGCTCCCTGGCGGCAGATCTGACAGCCGCGGGAGAGATAATTGTAAACAGAACCTACATCATCCGATTGCCACTCGACCATTTAAGAGAGATCTGTTGCAGAGTATAATTAATTTTGTGTCATTCCAACTGGCGTCATCAGATTTTCGTAATTGGATGGCATCGTCCGAAGGCATCGTCTTTTGGTGTCTTTGGATTTGCATCATCGATCTGGTAATGATGGATTTGCAGCATACAGACGCAAGAGAACCGCTAACGGTAATCGCTAAATTGAATCCTGCCCCATCGAAAGGCAAAACAATTGGAAACCGAATCAAAACGGTTATCAGAGATGAGATGCATTAACCTTTCAAGTTAGAATATAAGCAAAAATATATTATAGGATGGTTATTTGTGAGGGAATATCTTCTCGGAAACGCGGCGATCGCCAGAGGTCTCCTGGAGGCGGGCGTGGGAGTCGTGTCCGGTTATCCCGGCACGCCTTCCTCGGAGATCATTGAAGAGATCGTCGACCTCAAAGGTGATTTGCCGATGCACGTAGAATGGTCCGTCAATGAAAAAGTGGCTCTGGAGGTCGCGGCGGGCGCTTCCTGGGCGGGCGCGCGCTCGGCTGCCACCATGAAGCATGTGGGCCTGAACGTCGCTGCCGATCCCTTCATGACCCTGGCCTACCTCGGCGTCGGGGCAGGGATGGTGCTGATATGCGCCGATGATCCCTACTGCCACTCCTCCCAGAACGAGCAGGATTCCAGGCGCTATGCCCAGTTTGCTTCCGTCCCCTGTCTGGACCCGGCCGATCCGCAGGAGGCCAAGGATATGGCGGCTTACGGCTTCGAACTATCTGAGAAGTTCAATATCCCGGTGATGCTGAGGCCCACGACCCGAGTATCCCATGCCCGATCCGATGTGGAATATGGCCAGGCCGGACCCATTCACGTGCAGGGCAAGTTCATCAAGAATCCTGCGCGACGGGTGGCTCTGCCCTCGCACGCACGACCGCTGCACACTGAATTGATCAATAAGCAGGCGGGAATTGAGGAAGAACTGCAAAGCACTCCCTGGAACAGGCTCACGCTGAAGGGCGATGTCGGCATCATCGCTTCGGGCATCGCCGGGCTCTACGCAGAGGAAGCAATTTTGGATCTTGAATTGGATATGTCATTCCTGCGCATCGGAACCTATCCTGTGCCGTCCCGGCTGATCGTGCAGATGCTGGAGCATGTCAAGCGCGTCATGGTTGTGGAGGAGCTGGAGCCGGTCGTCGAGGAGCAGGTGGAGAGGCTGGCCAGGAAGGTCAATCCGACGGTGGAGATATCGGGAAAGGACGGCTTTCTGCCTCGCGAGGGCGAGCTGGATTTCTTGACGGTGAGAAATGCCGTGGCCCGCAAGCAGGGCCTGGAGGAGCGGCCAAAGAGAGGTGTTCCCATTGCCGAGAAGATTCTTCCGCCGCGACCTCCGGCGCTCTGTCCCGGTTGCAGCCATCGCGCCACTTACTACGCTATGCGCAAGGTCTTCGGCAAGAAGGCGGTCTTCCCGAGCGATATCGGCTGCTACACGATGGCTGTGGGCATGGGAACTGTCGATACGTGTCTATGCATGGGCGGGAGCATCACACTTGCCAGCGGCATTCGCTTCGGCGGCGAGACGGAGGGAATCTGCTGCAGCCTCGGCGACTCGACTTTCCTGCATGGCGGCATGACCGGCCTCCTCAACGCGGCCTACAACAAGGCTCGCATCACGGTTACTATCCTCGACAACTCTACAACGG
>RPOO01000160.1 GCA_003857025.1 Methanothrix sp. | reverse complement strand
GGGTGACAAAGAGATAATTCAGCGAAAGGGCCATGAAGATATTTATCGTTTGCATATTTCGAGATCATATACCGCTTTTTACAGGATATATAAAGACGAGAAAATGGTTAAAATCCTGGAAATCACAACCATCGAGCAGGCACACAAAATATATGGCCGATTCTGAGAAAATAGCTCAGACCTTTTCCGACGGTTCGCGCTCGATTATATCGATGCCATAAACTTGCTTGCCTTCAAGGCTCCTGATTCGTCTCCGTCGCATGGAATCTTTTCTCGTGTGCCGCAATGGCATTGTTCACAAGATCTCGGTAAGCGGAGGTTGGAGGCTTTTTCAGACCGATCACCAGAAGCTCCCTGACAACGTCGCTTTTGCTGCGCCCGGAAGCCACGATACGGTTCTCGATGGCCTCCAAAATGTCATCCTCCACCAGCACCGATAATTGTTTCATGTTATGGTATATCATGTTATGAATTGATAAAGTGTTCGCCGGAAGTCGCCAGATACCTGCATGAAAAATAAGGCGAAATCCTAATATACCATAATAGATCATGTTATATTAGAAAATTAGACATGCTACAACCACAATACTACGACCTACGCATAACGATTATTGACAAGGGGAGAAGAAATGAAGCTCAAACAGCTGTTACTTCATTCAGTCAACGGCAGCGGAAAGATAAAATTATCCAAAGAGGCGATGGATGAGGCAGGATTGGTTCCTGGCAGGCGCATCGAGATCATTGTCGAGAAAGGCGTAATAACGATCCGCCCCCCAACATAGTTTATGTTTAATGCTTGCAAAAAATGAAAGAAGAGCAGACCCGAATTGCCTGTCCGGGATTTTTTCTCTCTCGTGCCGGTTGTTTCTTTATTTTTTAAATGCTCTTCGCGAACCGAAGGCTCATTTGGATCTGGCGATTGACGTCGCGACTGGTGATATCCATGTGGCCCGGATACATGGTCGTAACATCCAGCTTTGCCAACCGCTCAATGGACTTGACAAGCCCGGCAGTGTCGCCGCCATACATGTCCGTCCTGCCGATATTGCCGTCCGGGAATACTGTGTCGCCGGAGAAGAGCACCTTCTCGGTCCTCTCGTAAAGGCACAGGCTGCCCAGGGAGTGGCCGGGCGTCTCCATAACCTCCAGCTTCCATTTTCCCGTGTCAAGGACCATGCCTTCCTTGAGGGTCTCGTCCACTTTGTATTCCGGGGCCTGCTGGCCGAAGAGGTAAGAGACGGATGCCAGATCATCGCCGATGCAGCCTACCTCCTGGTCGCTCAAGAGCAGCCGCGCACCCGTGGCCTCCTTCAGCTGAGGAGCTGCGCCGGAGTGATCGTGGTGGCAGTGAGTGAGAACGATCATCTCGATCTTCGTAGGATCAATGTATTTCTTGATATTTTTTAAGGTCGGCCCCGCCATCATGCCAGCGTCTACCAGAATCGGCCTCTCGTCCAAGACCAGGTAGACATTGCCATCGAAGGCGGCACCGCTAACCTTATGCACTTCGACCATCGATAAACACCAGCAGGACGCTTTGTAGTTCTTACAATATATTAGTTGGTATCAATGACCCTGATGGAAGAGGCAAGCAGAGGGCGCGTGCCCCGCGAAATCGGTAGTGTGGCAGAGCGTGAGGGAATCGATCCGGCAAAGTTAGCGAGGCTGGTGGCGACGGGACGCGTCGTCATCCCCCGAAACATTCGCCGCGAGAATTTGGTGCCCGTGGGCGTGGGAGAAATGCTCACCACCAAGGTGAACGTGAACGTCGGCACCTCGAAGAGCCTGGACTCTCCGGAGACAGAAGTGGAAAAAGCCCTGGCGGCGGTGGCCGCGGGCACGGATGCGGTGATGGATCTTTCCACGGGCGGCGACCTGGACCTGGTGCGCCGCAAGATCCTGGATGCCGTGCATATTCCCGTGGGCTCCGTGCCCATCTACAATGCTGCGGTCAAGAAGGACGTGAGCAGCCAGGGTCTCTTCGATGCCCTGGAAAAGCACGCCAAAGACGGCGTGGACTTCGTGACCATTCACGCCGGCGTGAATAATAACAGCCTGGAGAGGCTGCACCAGGACCCGCGAATCATGGGCGTGGTGAGCCGGGGCGGCTCCCTGACCATGAAGTACATCGCGGAGACGGGCGAGGACAATCCCTACTACGCTGAGTTTGATTATCTCCTGGAGATGGCCAGAGAGTACGACCTGACCCTGAGTTTGGGTGACGGCCTGCGACCGGGCTGCATCGAGGACGCTTCGGACCGGGCCAAGTATATGGAGTTCATCATGCTCGGCGAACTGGTCAAGCGCGCGCGAGCCGCCGGAGTTCAGGCAATGGTGGAAGGGCCGGGCCACGTTCCTGCGGATGAGATTCAGACATCCGTGAAGGCCATGAAGTACCTGACAGATGGCGCGCCGCTCTATCTTTTAGGCCCGCTGGTGACGGACGTTGCTCCGGGATACGACCACATCACCGCCGCTATGGGCGGAGTGATCGCGGGCATGGCCGGAGCGGACTTCCTCTGCGCCACCACGCCCTCCGAGCACCTCGACCTCCCCACCAAGGAGGATGTGATCGAGGGCACCTACGTCACACGAGTTGCAGCCCATGCGGCGGACCTCACCCGACCGGGCGTGCGGGAGAAGGCGCGCGCGTGGGACCTGCAGATGGCCAAGGCCAGGGCGGATCTGGATTGGAACGGACAGTTCAATGCCGCCATAAATCCGACCAGGGCGAAGCTGATTCGGCATAGGCGCGGCGTGGAGACGGACACGTGCACCATGTGCTCGGAGCTGTGCGCTATTCGGCTGTCGAAAGAGGCTTTGGAGATGCAGCGGGAGCGGAAGTAAGCTGCTCTCCAATGCCTTTTAAAAATAAACTGTTTTGATCAGTGGCGGAGCCATAATACTGGCAAAATGCCTAACTCAAACGATACCAGGTGCTTCCGCCGTAACTAACCGGATTCTTGTCGATGGCATAGAGGCTTTCACGTCCAGGAGTATCATCATATTTCAAGACAAGCACACCGTTGTTCAGGCTGTTTCCTTTTGGCACATCAGCCCACGTCAGAGTAATCGTATCACCCGAAATGGTTCCATATGCGACATTAGCCCAGTATTGATTTGCAGGGGATCGTTCTGCAAACCAGACGATCTGATTGTCGATTTGCCTTATGTAATAAGTTCCATTATCATCAGATCCCCATACTCCCGTAAGATTCGCGCCAAGAGCATTCAGTGGGATTAAAAGCAGAGCAAGCACGCCTATGGCCAATATCTTCTTCATAATTCCTCTTGATAAGTTATACAAATTTTTTAGAAATTTATTAGGCGATCAGAGTATAATATCTTAACTGCAATAATCGGCAAGCCATGTGCTGCAATTCAGGTCTGTAATCATCTCTCTTCATATATGTGATTCGATCTCAGATAACTGAACGGAATTATAAAAAATAGACTCTGATTTTATCACTTTTCTCGAAGTTTGGATAGGAAAATTAATTAGGAAAGAGAACAAATAAACAATGGGGATTCTAAATGCCTTCGATAGCCCATTTTGAGATTCCTTTCGATGACGCAGAAAGGGCCAAGAAATTCTACACGGAACTCTTCGGTTGGAAGCTGGAGAATTATCTGGGAATGGAATACTGGATGATCCACACCCAAGAGGGAACAGGCGGCGGCATGATGAAGCGCCAGCATCCGGATCATAAGATAACAGACTACTTCGGAGTCCCTTCGGTCTCTGATTTCTCCGCGAAAGTGGAAAAGCTGGGCGGCAAGATACTCATGCCCAAGATGGCCGTTCCCAACATGGGATATTTTGCAGTCTGCATGGATACGGAGAGCAATATCTTCGGGCTCTGGGAAGAGGACCCGAAGGCAAAATGAGCGCGGTGATCCAGGTACGTGACGCTGACGCTAGATTAAATCCATACAAATAGCTGATGATGGATCAAATCCATTTGAAGCCTGGATATAGGAATAACGGCTTCACTCTTCTATTTTTTAGAAATGATATCATCTTGTCTATAAGTTAGATCAAATTTATTAAAAGATATATGATAATAAACAGAATATTGCAAAACATTAGCGAAAAATTTAACTTCGGGAAACAGCAAATAAACAGGAATGTGAGAGCGATCGCCGCGAGAAGCAAATGCCGAGTAAATGCCGACTTGATAGATATATAGAATATTGTAGCATAAACTAAATACACGACGGATGCACGCAGCATTGTTTCGATAATCTGAATTGAAGCCTCAGGATTCAATCCTCAAGATTAATCCTTAAGACTCAATCGGTGGACGGATGCGAATAGGAATGTTTGCCTGGGAGAGCCTCTTCTCCATCAAAGTGGGAGGCATGGCACCACATGTCACTGAGCTGGCGGAAGCTCTGGCAAAGAGGGGCCATGAAGTGCATATTTTCACCAGGCGCGGCGATTTCGATGCATTTGATCGGATAAACGGCGTTTACTATCAGCGTTCCCCCGCCGGTGGTGATGGCGACATCGTTTCTCAGATGAAAAGGATGAGCGAGGCCCTCTTCGACAGCTTTGAGCGAGTGCAGAAGATCTATGGGATGTTCGATATAATTCACGGGCACGATTGGCATCCAGTGCCGGCCCTTAGCCGCATCAAAGAGGAATACCATCATCCCTACTTGCTGACAGTTCACAGCACGGAATGGGGAAGGTCGGGCGGCCATTTCAGAGATGACGCCGTATTTGCAGAGATCTCAAAAAGAGAGATGGCGGGCATCCACGAGTCTTCCCGGATCATTGTCGCTACAGAGCGGATGCAGGGCGAGGTTCGCGAGATTTACTCCGTTCCGCAAGAAAAGATTACAGTAATTGCAAACGGCATAGTCAGGAGAAAAAACCCTGGATCACTGGACTCGAAAGAAGCAAAAGACGTGGAAGAGAGGTATGGCATGAAAGAGCGCCTTGGCATGGAACCACAAGGGCGAATGGTGCTCTTTTGCGGCAGAATGACCTACCAGAAAGGACCTGATCTCCTGGCCAAAGCCATACCCTTTATATTAGAAAAGCATAGTGACGTAATGTTCATCTTCGCCGGAGATGGGGATATGAGCTCCGAGTGCAAGAGACTGGCTGAATACTTCAAAGTGCAGAGATCATGTCGCTTCCTTGGATACGTTTCAAACCAAGAGAAAAAACGGCTCCTGGATGCCTGCGATATCGTTTGCGTGCCCAGCAGAAATGAGCCCTTCGGCATTATCATTCTGGAAGCCTGGGATGCAGGAAAGACTGTGGTAGCGACGGAAGCGGTGAGCATCATCCAAAACTTCGCAGACGGGCTGCTGGCCTACATCCAGCCGGAATCCCTGGCCTGGTGCATAAACCGGCTCCTGGGTGATCCGATAGAGATGGAAAGGCTGGGTCGGGCTGGCCGAAATAGAATTGAAAATGAATTCGGTTGGGATCAAATAGCAGAGAGAACGGAAGCTGTCTACAATATGTGTGAAGGTTTAATGAATTATCCGGGAGAAGCAGGCCAATGAGGTTCATGAATTTAGCCTCCGCCCTAGTTCTCTTTGGACTGGTTTTTCTGTTCGTCGCTCCCAAGATTGCTCTTGGCGAATCGCCAATCGTAGTGCAGGCGGATGAGGTCATGGCCAAGATCAAGCTGGGCTTGCCGACTGAATATGATCACGTCATCATTCATGGTAATTTGACCTCTGAACGGCTGGGCTTGACTGCCAAGGAGATCTTGCGCATCCCCTTCGAAGTAGAGATGCTGCCATCCGATGAGCCGATGGTGGCCAATTCCTCAATTGTAATCACGAATTCCATTATAGACGGTCGAGTGGACTTCAACAATACGATATTTCATAAACAGGTCAGCTTCGAAAATACCTTTTTTGTGGAGAATGTCTCTTTCCGTTATTCCACATTCGAAGGGGATGTTTCGTTTGCTCATTCCATGTTTAATAAAACCGGAAGCTTCAGCGGATCTCAGTTCAACGGAAAGGCGGATTTTCTGCAAGCCTATTTCAACGGACCTGCCTTCTTCATAGGCTCTCAATTCAATAGCATGGCGAATTTCTACCTCGCACAGTTTTGCAAAGTAGCCTCTCTCAGAGGGGCTCAGTTCAAGGGATCTGCAAGCTTTGTTGAGTCCCAATTCTGCGACTATGCCGAGTTCGCTTACAGCCAATTTGCAGCCGATGCCAACTTCGGCGAAACCTATTTTGCAGATGCCGCTAACTTCATAGGGTCTCAGTTCGCCCAGACTGTGGAATTTAATCGAACCCGATTTGAAAAAGAGTCCTCCTTTGAAGGAGCGCATTTCACCGGATCTGCTCGCTTCTTGGACCCGGTCTTCAATAAGACTACAGACTTCGTTTCCGCCCAGTTTGACAAAGATGCGTATTTCAATCGGGCTCGATTCGCCGCCCCGGCATTCTTTGCAAAATCCAAATTTAATGATCTGGTCGAGTTCGTCGAATGCAATTTCACGTCAGGCGTCTCCTTCCAGCAATCCAATTTCCTGATCGACGCCACCTTCAATAATACGAAGTTTATCGGACCGGCAGACTTCAATAGCGGAAATTTCCTGGGATTTGCCGATTTCGGAGGCTCTCAGTTTGATGATGGAGCCGATTTTAGCAATGCCAGCTTCGGCGGACCGGCAGACTTCAGCAGATCAAATATTGGTGGAAAAATCGATTTGCATGATGCTCAATTTGAAAAGAACGTCTATTTTGAGAGCAGTAAGGTCAATTCCATCGATTTATCGAAGACCAGATACGAGTGGCTGTTCCTGCATTGGAATTCGATAAACCATCTTGAGTTCGATGAGGCAGCCTATCAAAAGCTCATCAACAATTATAAGAGATTGCAGTGGCAGCAGGATTCAACCGATTGCAGTTCCACTTATGTAAACGCGATTCAAACCGAATCTGCCAATGGCCCCTATTGGATCATGAATGCTGTGGGATCGATCTTCTCCGGCAATGGTTCGAGCACTAATCGCACTAATCCAAAGGCAAGTTAAGGCGAATAATCAGTTGAACCTCAGACAATAAAAATAAGATTCCTGCCCACCCCATTCGGGCAGGAACCTCTGCAGAACTGATTTCGGATCAATCTCTATTGGGTTCTACTCTGTTTGCTTCCACTCGGTTTGCTTTCTCTCGGTTTTTTTATTCCGCTCGCAACGCCTCGATGGGGTCCAATTTCGCGGCCTTGTTCGCCGGGTAGACTCCCGCAATCGTCGGCGTGAGCACGCCGAACAGGAGCCCGAGCAGGATCGATGTGGGTGTGATCGCTGAAGGCAGTCCCGCCAGCGATCCGATGGCATAGGAGATGATAACTCCAATTACAATGCCAAGGATGCTGC
>RPOO01000159.1 GCA_003857025.1 Methanothrix sp. | reverse complement strand
TCGTTCCGGGGCATATAATGGCTGCCGGGAGACTCAACCTGCCAACCGTGGTAGTGACGGGCGGGCCGATGCTCCCCGGATTTGCCTGCGACCAGGAGCTGGACTTGATCAACGTCTCCGAGAGCTGGATGGCTGGAGGGGAGACTCTGCCCTTCCTTGAGGAGCATGCCTGTCCCGGCGCAGGATCATGTGCCGGGCTCTTCACCGCCAACACCATGGCCTGCATGACTGAGGCGCTGGGTCTCAGCCTTCCCGGCTGCGCCACCATTCATGCTGTGGATGCCAGAAAGATTCGCATCGCGAAGAGGTCAGGTGCCAGGATCGTGGAGCTGGTGAATAAGGAAATTACCGCTCGCGATATAGTTACTGAGAAGTCCATTGAGAACGCCATTCGCGTGGACATGGCCATCGGAGGCAGCACTAACACGGTGCTCCACATGCCTGCCATCGCCTCTGAATTCGAGCTTGATCTTGATCTCATCACCATCGACCGGATCAGCAGGGAGACGCCGCATCTGGTCAACCTGAGGCCGGGCGGGCCCCATCACCTGATCGATCTGGATCGGGCCGGAGGAATTCCGGCTATTATGAGCAAGCTTGCCTCCAAGCTCAATTTGGATGCCCTGACCGTCAGCGGCAGAACACTGGGCGAGGAGATCGCGACTTTCAAGCCGGTCAATCCCAAGACCAACGCCGAGGTTATCGCGAGCCTGGATCATCCGGTTCATGCCGAAGGCGGCATCGCTATCCTCTACGGAAGCCTGGCTCCGGAGGGCTGCGTGGTAAAGCAGACGGCGGTTTCAGCGGCCATGCTCAAGCATGAGGGTCCGGCGAAGGTCTACGACTCCGAGGAAGAGTCAATGGCGGGAATCATGGCTGGCCAGATCAGGGCCGGTGATGTGGTAATAATTCGGTATGAAGGCCCGAAGGGCGGTCCCGGCATGAGGGAGACCCTGGCACCAACATCGGCCATCGCGGGTGCGGGCTTGAGCGAGTCCGTGGCTCTCATCACCGACGGCAGGTTCAGCGGCGGCACCAGGGGCCCGTGCATCGGCCACGTCTCGCCGGAGGCGGCAGTAGGCGGTCCCATTGCCCTTGTCAAGCAGGGCGACCTGATCCGGATAGACATTCCAGGTCGAAGAGTCGATCTTCTGGTCGACCCGGCGGAGCTGGCGCGGCGGGCGAAGGAATGGAAGGAGCCCGAGTCAAAATTTAAGACGGGCGTGCTGGCACGTTACCGCAAATCGGTCACCTCGGCCAGCATGGGCGGCGTCTTGAGATGACCGGGATCAGGTGTTTCGTGGCCGTGGAGCTTCCCTCCTCGATGCGTGAGGAGATCGGACGCCTGCAAGGCCGGATCGCGACGGAGGGTCTGCGTCTCGTTCGACCGGAGCTGGTCCACGTCACCATAAAGTTCCTGGGAGATGTGCCGGAGGGGAAAATAAAGAAGGTCTCCGAAGCTCTGGCGCGAATCAAGGTCGCGCCATTCGAGGCCCAGGTGGTCGGCATGGGTGCTTTTCCTGGCCGAACGATTCGCGTGGTCTGGCTCGGCCTGGAAGGCAACTTCGAAGGGCTTTACCGGGAGGTTGAATCTGCCCTCGCGCCCTTCGGATTTGAGCGCGAGGAGCGGGGCTTCAGCCCTCATGTAACCCTGGGCCGCGTGGGCTGGCCAAGCCCGGAGACTAGCCGCTCTTTGGGTGAACGAATCGCCGCTCTTGCGGATACTGACCTCGGCCACTTCTCTGTGGACCGGTTTTATCTCAAGAAGAGCACCCTGACTCGCGGAGGACCCATCTACGACAACCTGTCCGAGTTCCCTCTCTCCGTTGCAAGATGAAGTGCTGAAAAGGGTCAAGCCCAGTCCCGAAGATCGATCGCGACTGCTTGAAGCGTCGAATATCATCCTGTCCCAAATCGACAAGCTGGCCAAAGAGCGAGGCCTGTCTCTGAAAGCCATGCTGGTGGGCTCGGCGGCCAGAGATACATGGCTCGCCGGGGACCACGATCTGGATATTTTTTTGGGCGTTTCTCCCGATGCGGACATTACCGCGGCCCTGGAGGTAGCGAGGCTTGTCTCACCAGAGTATGAGGAGAAATATGCTGAGCATGCCTACGTTCACGCCAAAGTGAACGGCTTTGATGTCGATCTGGTTCCGTGCTATCTGGTTGACGATCCCGCCCACCTGAAATCCGCTGTTGACCGGACTCCCTTTCACACAAAATACGTCTCTTCTCGCATCGTGGGACGGGAGGACGATGTGCTGCTCCTCAAGCAGTTCATGAAGGGCGTCGGAGTTTACGGATCGGAACTCAAGGTAGGCGGATTCTCAGGCTATTTGACCGAGCTGCTGGTCCTTAGTTATGGCTCTTTTGCCGAGGTCTTGCGGGCGGCATCCGGCTGGAAAGCCTGCGAATTTCTTGATCCCGAGGGCCACGGCAAGCTGGAGCACGCTGAGCCGCTGGTGGTTGTGGACCCCGTGGACCCGAAGAGAAACGTGGCTGCGGCCTTAACCTCGGATAAGATGCAGCAATTCGCTTCCGCGTCGCGCTCATTTCTTGTCGCGCCGTCTCTGGATTTCTTCTTTCCTGCAAAGGTTATGCCTCTGTCTGATGAGGAATTGCTGGGGCTGATAAACCGGCGGGGAAGCCAAATCATTCTGGTGGATTTCCAGGCACCTCGGGTTGTGGAGGATATCCTCTATCCACAGCTGTACAAGGCCGAGGAGTCGGCAAAGGCGCTGCTGGAGAGGAACGGTTTTCGATTGCTGCGCAGCGACGCGGGGAGCTATCGCGACAGAGCCTTCCTGCTCTTGGAGATGGAGGTTTGGGAACTATCTCGCGTGAGCCGACGTACGGGACCGCCGGTTTCTGAGGCCGAGCATATCTCTCGCTTCCTGGCCGCCCACGATAAGCCGCTATCCGGACCTTACATCGCCGAAGGAAGAGTCATGGTAGAAGTCCCTCGCCAGTACACTCGCGCCGAGGACCTCCTGGCGGCGCAGATCGGGAACCTGGCGCTCGGCAAGCATCTATCCGGTGCGATTCGCGGTGGGCACAATATGTTAGTGGGCCCTCAAGTAGCGGAAATAAAAGATGACTGTTTTCGTACAATCCTCGCGCGCTATTTTTTGGCAAAGCAGCGCGTGGGCTGAAGTACGCGCTGAATAAACCTAGAAAAATAATCTGGATAAACAGAGTTGATGCGATGAGCCTGAAAATGATCCGGTCAGCCGAAATTTCGGTTACCGAAAGCATTTCCAGTAAGCACTCTGGATCTTTTTTATCTCCTCAATTCGTTGGGCCACTTTGAGGTCCGTGCCGCTGACCTGAGGCACAACGCCCCCAAATGCCCTCAGTTCAGCTACAATGGCATCAGCTTGTGCCTGCAAGTTGTAGCCGCCTTCCAAAGATGCGGTTAGCCTTCCCTGGCAGCAGGTATCGGCTATCTCCTTCACAATTCCTGCCATGGCACCGAAGCCCGCAGAAGTCAAACTCATGCCGCCCAACGGGTCGTCCTTGTGCGGGTCTTGACCGGCGGAGACAAGCACGATATCCGGCTTGAACTCAAGAGCAATAGGCCGCAAGATCTCCCGGAAGACCATCATGTACCCCTCGTCTCCCGTGCCGGAAGGCAGGGGAACGTTCACTTTGGTCCCTTCCGCGCCGTCTTCGCCCACATCGTTTGCTCTTCCTGTGCCCGGATAATGCGGGAACTGGTGTGCGGAGAAATATAGTACGGATTTATCCGAGTAGAATATAGCATTGGTTCCGTTGCCGTGATGAACGTCCCAATCGATGATAAGCACCTTCTCCAGTCCCCTGGCCTGGGCATGCTTTGCCGCGACTGCGATGTTATTGAAAATGCAAAAGCCCATGCCTCGGCTGGGCATGGCATGGTGGCCGGGCGGTCGCACCAGGGCAAAGGCACTGTCAAAGCCATCCATTACAGCGTCCACCGCTGCTATTGTGCCACCTGCCGCCATCATGGCCGCGTCGTAGGATTTTTTTGATAGAACGGTATCTATATCCAGATAGCCGCCTCCATGCCCGCAAATAGCTCTCACTTGATCGATATAGCTTCTCCTATGTACGGCGGCGACCTGATCTACTGTAGCGGCTTTCGGGGTAATGAATTCTATGTCGAGTCTCTCGGAGCTGATCTTATTCAATATGGCAGAAAGGCGCTCTTTCTTCTCGGGATGGCCGCCGGTCTCATGTTCGAGATATATGGGATGATAGACGATGCCGGTCCTCTTCATGTGCATCGCTATCTATCGCATCCTCTAATATTGTTTTTCCTCGACTATTGCAGAGAATGTTATGGGGGGTCAATGGAGGGGGGTCGGATGCAAGTGCACGATCTCTTTTGACCAATGAATATGTTTTTTTGATTTGCTGCTAAAAAATGCAGCAAACAGGGATTTAATATATATTTAAATTTAATCTATTTTATGTTTTTATATACCAATATTGATTCATATCTGCTTGTTGAATCTAGGTGCGGCGGATTGCACCATCTATTTTCCATCTCAGGATCATCGGAAATGCATGAATTGAGGGGATAAAATCAAAGTTGAATGTGTTGTAGTGCACGAATATAGTGGGAAATTGATGTGAAAAATAGTGGGAGACGGATATGAAAAGGCTCTTTGATAATCACCATTAATTATTATATAATCTTGGAATTTGCAGGTCTCTTTGAGGTAGTCTGCTTTGGATTGTCTTCGGGAAAAGATAGACTTTTATGTAAGCATGATAAAAGGTCCATCGAGCCTTGTAAAGCTCTTTGGACTATTGCTGCTCTTGATGCGGGAAGACCGCCTGCAAGCCGCCGGCAAGGACCAAAAAAGATATAATAGGGAAATACTCTATCACTACCCTATAGTCCCTTTATGGGATTAGGAGGGTGATGTAGCTATACACATGTCTGAGAGATGCCAGGCAGCGAGGGCACCGCAGGTAATGCCGTGCTAAAACCATCCGGCCAGGGCGATCGAAGACTTTATTCAGGCAATAGTTTTAAGAATAATCAGACTGTATGCTGCAAAAGTGATCGGAAAGGGAAAATAGGAGGTTAAAAGATGAAGAAATTGGCTGCAATTACACTTACATCGATGATGCTTTTACTGGCAACAGCGATGGTAGTCGGCGCAGTCAGCTCCGTGGAGATCAGGGGTGCTGTGGCTGGTACCGTTAACGGCCAGTCCAACCTTGAGGGCGGGAATGCCTTCTCCTGGGATCCGCAGAACTTCGCCGGCTTTTTCTACGATATAAAGAAAGACATTGGCACCGAGAAGCTCACCACAACCCTCACTGAGGGCAACAAGTTGAGCGGCGATACACCCTACGGCGTTACTTACACCACCACCGCCCAGGCCAAGGACTACGAGTTCGAGGACTGGGGAAGCTACAAGGTAATTGGCTTCCAGGCTGAGAAGTACTTCGCCGGCTACATCGGCAGCGATGATGCCGCAAAGGACATCTTCTTCAAGGAGTCCACCGATGAGAACTCTCTCTCCAGCGAGCAGCTTGAGAAGATCCTCGTTGATGACGACACTGAGAAGACCGTCACTTCCGGCACACCCCTGAAGCTGGAAGAGGGCTACGAGCTCGCCATCAAGTCCATCGACATTGACGGCAACAAGGTCTACATCGAGCTGTCCAAGGACGGCGCCGTAGTAGACAGCAAAGTCGTATCCCCCTCCAAGGATCAGGCAACCATGGCCGACAAGACCTACTACTACAAGAATCCAGTTGTAGGCGACCAGAAGAAGCTTGTAACAGTTGGAGTTCACTTCAAGAATGCCTTCCGCGGCGCTGACCAGAACCTGGCCACCATCGACGGCGTTTGGCAGATCTCCGACGCACCCACTGAGGTTAAGGCCGACACCCAGTACGACAAAATGACCATCAGGACTGTTGATGCCACCGCTGGCGTCATCACCATGGACAACAAGGACAACGCCATAACCCTCAGCAAGAACAAGGATTCCGCACTCATGGCCGGCGTCAAGATCAAGACCGCTGACAATGACACCCTCAGGTACTACATCTACAAGGCAGTAACCATTGAGGGCGCTGAACCCACAGCAGCTGAGAACGTCGCTTCCGCTGCTGCTGCTGAGTCTGCAGCTAAAGAGAACGTAACAGTAGCTACCGAAGCCGCAGCCGTTGCCGAGGAAAACACCACCAAGGCAGAGGCAGTTGCCGCTGAGGAGAAGAAGACCGAAGAAGCCGCACCCGCAGCAGCCGAGAACAAGACCGCTGAGGCTGCACCCGCAGGCGAGCCTAAGACGCAGCCCGGGTTCGAGGGCGTCTTCGCTCTGACTGGTCTCCTGGCAGTAGCCTACCTCGTTCTTGGCAGGAGAGAGTAAACTAAATAGCTGGGGGGCTTCGGCTCTCCAGAACTATCTTCTTTTTGATATCATTCTTCTGTCAACTATTCCGTTTTGGAATTTTTCTAATAGTCATTCCTTCTTCAGATCCTGGTTATAGACTCATTTGGCCAAAAATGATATTAATCTAAAGAATGCTACAGTGGGCAGCGCCCATGTATTAGGTACTGATGTAGCAGGCTTTTGCCCGAATGTCGGTTGGTTAGCCTGTACATGATCGCAAGAGGGCGCTGACAAAGGAGGTCTTAACTTGAGCAAAGCAATTTTCATTGTGGCAGCTATCATGATGCTGTTTGCGGCATTTATGACTGCAAGCGCATCCGAGCAAGCAGCAGAAGAGAGCAATGCAAGTGCAGCCGTTGCCGAAGAGGCTCATGAGGCAGCATCCGCTCCCGCTGAAAATGTGGCAGCATCCGCTGATGTAGAGAAGAAGGTAGAAGAGAATAAGACTGCAGAAGCTGCAGCCGCTGGCGAAGAGAAGAAGCAGCCCGGATTTGAGGGCGTCTTCGCGTTGGCTGGACTTCTGGCAGTTGCCCACCTTGTTCTTGGCAGGAGGGAGTAGAACCAAATAGCTGGAGGGCCTTGGCTCTCCATAACTATACCTTTTTTCGGATTGCCTTGCGTCTTGGCTTTCAATGTTCTCTTGAGACCACAAGCTCTTTTCAAAAATATACATTAGCATTGGTCTGCAGTCCAAGCCAAAAGCCAAAGGGATATATTTCCTTGTAGAAACCATGGCGTGCATCCAGATTTGGGGCCGCATATGCAATGTAACTAGGAGAGCAAAATCGTGAGACGATCATATCGATGACACCGATATCGCTTATCATGTGACAGCAGCAGCCACAGCAGCGAGCTCTGAAGAGAATGCTGCAACGATCTCCGAGAATGTAACCGAAAAAGCTGAAGCCGTTAAGTCGTTGACGGGATATAAAGTATACAAGTTTTCGCCGGCGTCACCTGAAAATCGCTATCGAACGCAGGCTAATTCCGGACAT
>RPOO01000158.1 GCA_003857025.1 Methanothrix sp. | reverse complement strand
CAAGAACAGCAAGAGCGAGGACGGGGTCACGAATTACGTCTCGCTACTCTTCATGGCTCACAGGAAGCAGGTTTGGCTGGAGCAGGAAGAGATATTCGGGGATCTGTTTGTGAGCAGGCATCCGTAGGTGAGGGGTCCAAAGTTCTTTGGTGCCTCATTCTAATAATATTTCTTTAACCGAGATAGGTGCTAATGCTATTCGCCTAGTGCAGACCTTTTTTGCGGGAAATCACTTTTTTTCCGCCTTGAAAGTCGAATCATCGCCAAGGTGAAAGCAGAACCATCCATTCATCGTTCCTCCATTCACCTCAGCCCATCCTCGTCCAGAGACTATGTCTCCTTCATCAGATCCTTCGAAGCTGAAGGCGAGGCGTTCCTCTTCGCCAATCATCTCGATGCGCCAATCAATTTCCGCTTCTACTGCACCGAACTGGAACTGGCCCATGCTATTTTCTTTAATTGTGATGTGTCCTGGCACAACAAGGTCCACAAAGTCCTGATCCCACTCAGACATCTCGATTATTCGCCATTCTCCTATGTAGTTGCCTTTGATTCCCATTTTTTTCAAGCTCCAAAGCGCTGGCGAAACTGTGAAGGACGCTTCAGCCTCATTTCAATTTCGCCTCAAAAGAATCTTAAAACTGCGCCTGCGTCGGCCAGGAGTGATGCGCCGCTAAGGCCGAGTGTTTGGGCACTTATAAATTAGCAATTATTTTTTAACTCCGTCTGATTAACGCCTTATACTATGTCATCACAGGCAAAATCGAAGATAAAGGGGCATTCGAATGGCTATCCCAGACTTTCAGACCATAATGCTACCGCTGCTACAGATCACGAAAGACGGGCAAGAGCACAGCCATGGAGAAGTCTCTGATGCTCTGGCCAACCATTTCAAGCTCACTGATGCTGAAAAGAAGGAATTGCTCCCCAGCGGGAGACAGGCCAGATTCGATAATCGGGTGGCATGGGGCCGGGCCTACCTCAAGAAAGCGGGCCTCATTGAGAATCCCAGACGGGGCATCTTCCGGATAACCGGGCAGGGCATTGAGCTTCTGAAAAGCAATCCTTCTAGAATTGATATCAAGCTTCTAAAGCATTATCCTGGAATCCAAGAGTGGCATAGCAGATCTTCTCGTAAATCTGACGATGAAGCGGGGAACCTAGAAGGCAGCAATGGTAATGTAGAAGACGGACAGACACCGGAGGAAGTATTGGAGGCCAGCTACCAAGAGCTGAGGAGGACACTGGCCAATGATCTGATCGAACGCATAATGGAATGCCCACCGAAATTCTTTGAAGGATTGGTCGTCGATCTGCTCGTGAAAATGGGGTACGGTGGCTCAAGAAGGGATGCAGGCCAAGCCATAGGTCAGAGTGGAGATGGGGGCATAGATGGGATCATCAAAGAAGATCGGCTCGGTCTCGACGTTGTCTATATTCAGGCCAAGAGATGGAACGGCACAGTAGGAAGGCCATTGGTGCAGGCTTTTGCAGGAAGCTTGGATGGCCAGAGGGCGCGAAAAGGCATCATGATTACTACCTCACAGTTTTCTCAGGACGCTAAAGATTATGTTGATAGAATAGAGAAGAAGATCGTTCTCATAGACGGGGAGCAGCTTGCCCAGCTGATGATCGATCATGGTATAGGCGTTGCTGAAGTTGTCAATTATACTGTGAATAGGGTGGATCTTGACTATTTCGATTATGAGCAGTAGTCTGAGTGTATGGAGCAAGAGATCATGGACCCTGATCTCCCTTACGACCTGGATGAACGGGCGATCACCTGGGGGCCAATGATGCTTTCTTCGCAGGCGCTAACAAAATATATGGACGATGAGCCTGACACTTATTGAGGTAAGCCAAAAACGTCTATCGCTTTGGCACCCATCCAAGTTTTCTTTCTATGATTGCTTCAGCGTTTTCGGTTAGGATTATGCGCTGGGCCTTGTGCCTTCCACTCTTCGCAATAACCCTCGGATCGCTGATTTTCCGGGCTTCAGCTCGGATTCGGTAGCCGTGTATGGTATCTCCTTCCTCGTAGCACTCCATCAAAGCACCTTTAAGCGTCCTTCTCTCTTCAGTTCATCAACGATTTCGCAGATCAATTTGTAATCAAGTTCCAGGTCTTCTTCGATCTCGGAAGGATAAGCTTCGCCCCTTTCCTGGAAATACCCCATGACTTCTTTTTTAGCAGTGTCGTAATCAACATCGCGATATTTTATGGTTTTAATGGCCGACAGCTTGTCTCTGATGGCATCTCTCACGAAATCGGAGGTGTTCAGGTACACTCCGGAAGCAACTAATTGCTTTATTTGCTCTAACTGCACCGCCGAGACCTTTGAGCCTATGACATGTCCTTCGGATTTGATGACTTCCATCATTCCATTTTAAATGGGTTAAACGGGTTAAAAAGCATTTCGGTAAACCTGAGAAGAACAGCTTAAAGATATTCTCCTTAGACCACCATTCATGTTCCTCTGATGCTTCTTTAAATTATCTCTGCCACTTTGCTCTACCGCAACCTTAAATCCCTTTTATGAAAATAGCATCCCAAGGATGATCTTGAACACAGAAACCGATGCCAAAGCCGTAATCGAGGCCGCCCTCTTCGCCTCAGGCCGCACTCTCACGCTCAAGGAGTTGGCCGACCTCTCCGGCCTTTCCGAGGAGCGGGCGCGCGCCCTGGCGGGCGATCTGGCCGGAGAGTATGCCTTTCGTCGCTCCGGGCTTGAGATCAAGAACATCGGAGACGGGTACTCCATGCAGGTTCGCTTCGGCCTGGCTTCCCGCGTCCTCTCTTTCGCTCCCAAGGAGATCGAAGCGCCGCTCATCAGGACGCTGGCCATCATCGCTTACAAGCAGCCCCTCAAGCAGAGCGAGCTGGTGGAAATCCGGGGCAACAAGAGCTACGACCACGTGCGAGAGCTGGTGGAGCGCGGCCTCATCAACGCCGAGAAGAAAGGCCGCACCAAGGAGCTGACCACCACGCGCGGATTTGCCGACTACTTCGGCCTTGATTCGGGCAACCCGCAGGCCGTGCGGCGGGCGCTCCTCAAGGACAAAACGCTCGTCGGCGTCACGCCCATGTACGAGAGCCTGGCCACGCGCCTGGGGCTGGACTTCATCGTCGTAAACCCGTACAGGCCGGAGAGCGTCGACCTGGAGCGGCTGGAGGAGATCGAGCTTTTGGTTCTGGCTCCCGGCTACGTCGAGCGGGTGCGGGAGCACTACTCCGGGGATCTGCTGGAGGCAGGCGTTCGCACCCTCTCCCAGCTCAAAGAGAGCGCTGAGCGAATCAGCCTGGCGGCTGGATCGGGAGATGTCGAGCCCCTGGCTGCGGAAGTCAATTCCATGCTGCGCAAATTCCGGGAACGGGCCAAGAAAGCTCAGGCTATAAAGCCGCTCACGCCCATGATCGAGGAGATCGCCCGCGACCTTCGCATCGCTATTCGGGAAGATGGTCTTACCGCAGCTCCCGATTCGGCGAAGATGGAGGCGGATATCCAGGTGCCGGTCCATCAGCCTTACAGCATGGATATTTTGGAGCGGGTCGTGCAGCGCTATGAAGCGATTTTGGCAGGGAAGCCTGAAGTGAAAACAGAAACTTGAAACGGAAAACAAAATGGAAGCAAAACCTGAAGCGAAGACTGCTAACTGATTAGCTCTGGCTTTAAAAGATATTATCGGGTGGAAAAGGCGCTGATCAATGTCGTTATCGAATCGCATTTGCTGGGAGTATCAACAATGTTCACTAAATATGAATCAAGAAGAGAAAAACCGGACGAAATATGTCGGAATGATAAAAAGGAGACTGTTTGAACATTTTTGCAAATTTTGTTCTTTGAAAGCAAATTTGATACTACCACAAATATGTTGTTAGAACACGACAAGAAGGTCTTTATCGTATTGTAGATACTTAACGTTGTTCGCGTTGCAACATGCAAAAAACATGGCAATATGCGTGAAATCATCTATCCAAACATATATATTATGTATTGGAAGGAGGAACGAAGAAAATGCGCAGTATAATGATGATCGTGATCGCCCTGACGCTAATGACGGCCCTGGGCGGAATGGCACAGGCCGCAGGATTTGAAATAACCGGAGCCGTGGGTGAGAGCATAGAAGTGACAGCACCACCTAACACATCTCTGACTCTTCCTATCGGCGACGGCAGCTGGCAACACGTCGGCCAGGTTGGATTAAACACAAACAGCGATTCCTGGGTCGTATATATGGGGTCGGATAAAGATGGCCGAATGGCGTCCAAAAGTGTTCCTGAAGATACACTTAGCCACGCCATGCAGGCGAGCGCAGCGGCAGATGGCGCAAATCCCCAAGAATTTGCGGAAAGTTCGTTTTTTATAATTAAACAAGGCTACGCATCCTCGAACACCCCGATTGATCTCTATCTGTTGCAGCCGATAGCATATTCGGACATTCCCCACGACGACTACAGCACCAACATCACCATAACTACGATGATTTTGTAAGGAATTTTCTGTAATTTGATAATGAGATGATCATAGGTCCTGTATCCAATCTTGGGAAAAGGAGTATACAGGATCATGACACCAGTAGAACCTCTGGACGATTACCTTATAGATCAAGAGGACGACATAAAAAAAGCTCTCACCTATTTCTTGAACCTGGTAATGCGGCTCGAATCTCCCACGTGTCTTTCAATGTCATATGGCTTGCCTATAAAATGGTTGCCGGTGCCGTCTATTGCGATTTGATTCAACCAATGTTTTGTTTCGATTGGTGGAGAAAACGGATGTTTCCATGAGACTTGAGCAAGACGCTATTCGGGTGCAGACGGCTGCGTCTGTCATGATTGCACGTCTCATGCTAAACTGGCTAATTAAATCCATTCCTTTTTTCGGAAATAAGCCATCATGATAACCACCACAAGCAGCATCAATATCAGAACCGCAGGATAGCCCCACTGCGATTCCAGCTCCGGCATGAACCGGAAGTTCATCCCATACAGCCCCGCCAGGAACGTGAGTGGGATGAAGATGGTGGAGATGATGGTGAGCAGCTTGATGACCTCATTGAGTTTGTTGCTCAGGCTGGACAGATACGTTTCCAGTAGCGAGGCCGACATATCACGGAAGGTCTCGATGTTCTCGATCACCTGGATGGTGTGGTCGTAAACGTCTCGCAAATAGATCTTGGTAGTCTCGGTGATGAGGGGCGAGTCCGTCCTTTGCATCCGGCTGATGGCCTCTCGCAGCGGCCAGACGGATTTTCGCAAGAAGAGCATATCCCGCTTCAGGTTGTAGATCGTGGGAAGAATGCCTGGCTCCGGATTAGAGACTACCGCATCCTCCAGGTCCTCAAACCTGTCTCCGAGCTTTTCCATGATCACAAAATAGTGGTCCACGATGGAGTCGATCATGGAGTAGGCGAGGTAGTCCGCACCCTGCTTTCTTATCTTGCCTTTGGCCGTGCGCAGTCGCTCTCGAAGGGGATTGAATACATCAACCTCTTTTTCTTTAAAAGATATTATAAAATTCGGCCCCAGGATTATGCTCACCTGGTCCATATCGATCTTGGAGTCTCCCAGCTCATCGTCTCCGTTTTCCTCGTAGTAGAGCATCTTGAGCACGATGAAGATGTAGTCGTCATAATCCTCGATCTTGGGGCGCTGATCCGTGAGAATGTCCTCCAAAACCAGGGGGTGGATGCCGTAGCAGTTTCCCAGTTTTTCCAGCACATCCACCTGATGCAGGCCATCTATGTTGATCCATGTGACCGTGGGCTTGTTCTTGAAGGCAAAGCACTCCGATACGTCTTTTGCCTCCATCTCATGATAATGCTGATCGCCGTAATCTATGACCGTGATCTTGGGCATATCCGCCGGCTTCTCAGCGGCTGACGCAGGACTGCATCGAGAAAGATCAGATCTACCAGCTTCTGTACCGGATTGTACCAAGGCTATTTTCCCCGCATCCATATTTGATGATGCCTCATTTTAGGATAATGCATCATTTTCCCACGCTCGGAATCAAAGCCGACACTACCAGCATCATGGTAAGAACGCTCATGATTATGGTAGTAGACCAGGCAACTATGTTAAAGATCTTACTATTGGTATATTCTCCCATCAACTTCTTATTATTTATCAGCAAGAGCATGAATACCAGCACGAACGGCAGCAAGGAGCCGTTGATCACCTGAGATAAGACCATTATGGTAAGCAGAGGCGCATCGGGTATCAGGATAATCGCGGCACCAATAACGATGAGGAATGTGTACAGTAAATAAAACTGCGGTGCATCCCAAAACCTCTTATTCAAGCCAGAGTCCCAGCCCATTCCCTCGCAGAGAAAATAGGCAGTAGATAAGGGAAGTATGGAGGCCGCAAAGAGCGAGGCGTTTAGTAGTCCAAAGGCGAATAGCGAGGCGGCGTATTCACCTGCCAGCGGAAATAGCGCGAGGGCGGCATCTTTTGCCGTCTCAATCTGTATGCCGTGTGCGAAGATCGTCGCAGCGCAGGTAAATATGATGAAGTAAGATACCACATCTGTGATGATGCACCCGACGTAAACATCCCATTTGGTGTACTTGTATTCGGATACCTTCACACCTTTTTCGACAACCGTGGACTGCAGGTAAAACTGCATCCAGGGTGCAATGGTCGTCCCTACTACTCCTATCACCATATAGAGATAGCCGGAATTGAGGCTCACGCTCGGAGTAATGGTTTGGGTGAAAAGAAACTTCCAGTCCGGGTGGATCAGTAATCCTGATATAATATACGTAATATAAATGGAGCTGGAGATAAGAAATATCTTCTCAATGGAGCGGTAGTTGCCCTTGACGATTACCAGCCAGACCAAGGCAGCAGCTATGGGCACAGAGATGTACTTGCTCACACCGAATATCTCCATGCTTGCCGCAACTCCGGCGAACTCCGCACATGTGGTTCCGAGGTTAGCGATGATGATGCCCAGGAGCAGCATCACAGTGGGTTTTACGCCGAAGGTTTCACGGATAAGGTCTGCTAAACCCTTCCCCGTGACCACGCCCATGCGAGCGCACATCTCCTGCACCACGAAGAGGGCTATCGTGATTGGTATTAGCGTCCATAAAATCGAGTAGCCATAGTGAGCCCCGGCGATGCTGTAGGTTGTGATGCCGCCCGCATCGTTGTCCACATTGGCTGTGATAATTCCAGGTCCCAGTACTCCGAAGAATATGGCTAACTCCGCCAGGGTATTCTTGGGAATTCGGCCTTTTAGATTCAGGTCCCGAAAAGGCTGGAACATCATCAGGCGGCCCCTCTAACCCGGCGCAATTTATGATAATTCCAAGGCAAGCGCTTCTTGAGGTCCTCGGGGATGACATCATCCAATGCGTCGTCGAAGGTGACAATTCCCAGCATCTTGCCGCTCCGGTCGACCACTGGCACGCTGAGGAGATCATACTTGGAGAGCAGATTGGTAACTTCCTCTGCGCTAGATGTGGGT